>JBKHJR010000056.1:0-19197 GCA_046537975.1 Desulfurivibrionaceae bacterium | reverse complement strand
CCTCTGGGCAGAACTTCAGCGGAACGGAAGGACAGTTATATCTCCTCTTCGGCGATAAAGGAAATGGTCAGCAAAGACATAGGAAAACTGGAGCCTCTGCCACGCCGGATTATGGAAGGGCCTGCCACCACCTGCCGTTTAGCCGCCGTTAAAGGGGCCGGCCAGGGGCGGGAGGGCAGGGTCGGCTTTATCAGTCCCATGAGCCATAAGTTCTGTGAGAGCTGTAACCGTTTGCGTCTGACCGCTCAGGGAAGGCTGCGGTCCTGCCTCTTATCCGACCAGGAGACCGACCTCAAAGGAGCTATAAGAAAAGGGGCAAGTGATAAGGACATTCAGGATATCCTGATTCAGACTATAATGAACAAACCCCGGGAACACAATCTGCTTTCCGGCCGGCACGGTGATTGTTATGGGGAGATGTCGCGAATAGGGGGATGAGGGAAAGGCTTAAGGTATAATTCGGATCCTGTTTTACTCATCTCCGACCCTGGGATAGGAGCCCAGCCATTCAAAATAGGAACAGTTCTCCCGGAGTCTCTCGCAGGCTTCAGCGATAACGCCGTCCTCCATATGACCGAGCATGTCCACAAAAAAGAGGTACTTGCCCGGTTCTCCCTTGACCGGTCTTGATTCAATCCTGGTCAGGTTGATATTGCGGCGGGCCATGATGTTAAGGATTTCGCTCAGCGCCCCGGGTCGGTCGAGCAGGCCCATAAGCAGCGAAGTTTTGTCCCTGCCGCTTTTGGCAGGCGATTCCTTGCCGATAAGAAGAAAACGGGTGGTATTGCCCCGGTAGTCCTCAATATCCTTGACCACGATCTGGAGATGGTAGGTCTTAACCGAGAGTGCACTTGTGATAGCACCCACGGAGCTGTCCTGTGCCGCCATCTGGGCGGCGACACCTGTGCTTATCACGGTCTGGGTGGGGATGTCGGGAAGATTTTTCCTGAGCCATTTGCGGCACTGGGCCAGGGGCTGGGAATGGGAGACCACCAGTTTTATGTCTTTGATGTCCCCGGACTGATTAACCAGGTTATGGGTGATGTCCAGGTATTCTTCGCCGCATACTTTGACCTTGGTCTGCATGAAAGCATCAAGTGATGAGGTAACCGAGCCTTCTATCGAGTTTTCCACCGGCACCATTCCGTACTGTACCCGGCCCCGTTCCACTTCGTCAAAAATATCCTCTATCGTTTCTATGGCACGGTAATTGGCGGAATGGCCGAAATATTTGACCGCCGCCTGATGGGAAAAAGTGGCCTCCGGTCCCAGATAAGCCACTTCGACGCTTTTCTGGGAAAGGCGACAGGTGGTTATTATTTCGTGAAATATTGACTTTAAAGGGGCCTCCGGGAACTCACTGTTGTTTTCCTTAAGCAGACGGTCATATATCTGCCTCTCCCTGAGTGGATCCCATTTTGCCTTTTTTTCCAGAGACTTGAGTTGGCCGATTTCCCGGGCGCATTTCAGTCTTTCCTTGAGAAGTCTAAGGATGGTGCTGTCTATTTCGTCTATTTTTTCACGTACCTGTTTAAGGTTTGATTGATTATCGTCGTTCATTTTATTTCTGATAATTAAGTTTAAGGGGCCGAGAAACAGCCGATTTGCTGCTTAAAACAGTCGGGCTGCGGCACTCAGGTATCAGGAGAGGTTTTTGTCCACAGGAGCCGGGATCCTGTGACCCTGCCCCATAACCACCTGATCAGGCAGGCAGGATAACACTTTCCTGCCTTGCAAAAAATAAAAAAGTATTCTACCCTGTCATTTTTTATTTCAAACCGTATTTGATGGAATTGCAGATCCAAAGACCCGGAATTAAGTGGAAAAGTAATCCCGGGGCAGATTATCCGGCATTACCCGTGTTATTGATTTGTAATTCCGGATTGCCAATTAAAATTTAAGGCGGAGAGTATCCCCCTATGGCTGAATTTAAGGTAAATAAAACCTGTGATGATATAAATGCCAGAATTAAATCCGGAGAGGCAGTAGTGGTCACAGCTGAGGAAATGACTGATATCGTCCGGGAAGAGGGGGCTGAAGAGGCGGCCCGCAGAATTGATGTTGTGACAACCGGCACTTTTTCACCCATGTGTTCTTCCGGGCTTTTTCTGAATATAGGGCCGGTTACTCCCAGTATAAAGGTGACCAGGCTGTGGCTCAACAATGTCCGGACCTATGCCGGCCTGGCCGCCCTGGATGGATATCTGGGGGCCACCGAGGTCGTCAAGCATGATCCCCTTAACAAGGTTTATCCCGGAGAATTCCTGTATGGCGGTGGTCATGTCATAGAAGATCTTGTCGCCGGGAAAGAGGTTCATCTTAAGGCAACTTCCTACGGAACTGACTGTTATCCCAATAAAGGGATTGAGAAGGATATAACCCTTGCCGACCTCCCTTATGCTGTGCTGACAAATCCCCGTAACTGCTACCAGAATTATAATTGCGGCATAAATCTTTCCAACAGGACTATCTACACCTATATGGGGACCTTGCGGCCCAAAGGCAAAAACGCCAATTACTCCAGTGCCGGCCAGTTAAGTCCGCTGCTCAATGATCCTCTGTACTTAACCATAGGACTGGGTACCAGGATTTTCCTTGGTGGCGGTGTCGGTTATGTTACCTGGCACGGCACCCAACATAATCCTGTAGTCCCCCGGGGGGATAATGGTACCCCCAAGCGTCCTGCCGGGACTCTTATGGTCCAGGGCGATCTGAAAGAAATGGGGCCGCGCTGGTTAAAAGGGGTAAGCATGCAGGGCTACGGCACCAGCCTGGCAGTTGGCATAGGAATCCCCATCCCCATCCTCAACGAACAAATGGCCAGGTATACAGGGGTGTCAGATGAGGACATCCATACTCAGGTGGTGGATTACTCCTATGACTACCCCCACGGTGTAGCCAGGAGTTATGGAGAAGTAAGCTATGCCGAACTTAAAAGCGGCAAGATAGAAGTGGAAGGCATGGAAGTCTCCACTGCCCCGTTGTCCAGTCTGGTAAGAGCCCGGGAAATCGCAGAGACTCTGAAAGAATGGATCTCCAAAGGGGAGTTTCTTTTGACTGAGCCTATAAAAAATCTGCCGGAAGGTTAGTGTGGACCCTAAGTATGAGGAGTTAAGGGCCGTTCTCGAGAACTTCGGCAAGGTGGCGGTTGCCTTCTCCGGAGGGGTTGACAGCACCCTGCTGCTCAAGGTGGCCAGAATGACCCTCGGTGACGATGTACTGGCTGTTTATGGAAGTTCCGCCCTCCAGAAAAAAGGAAGCCTGCAGAGGGCCCGCTCTATAGCCGATGAGGTGGGAACAGAACTGTTTATCAAGGATTATGACCCGTTGTCGTGGCCTGAATTCAGGGATAATCCGGAAGCACGTTGTTACTATTGTAAAAGAAGAATCTACTCCGGTTTCCTGGAGGCTATTCCTTCCGGGTATACCTTGGTGGATGCCAGCCAGCTTGACGATCTTGCCCAGGAAAGGCCGGGGATGCAGGCAATTAGGGAGCTGGGAGTCAAAACTCCGCTGATTGATGCTTCTTTCCATAAAAAGGAAGTCAGGCGGCTGGCTAAAAATATGTCCCTCTCCAATTGGCTGAGCCCTTCAGAATCCTGCCTGGCCACCAGGATTAAAAGCGGCAGGCCTGTTACCCGGGAGGAGCTGGAACTTATCGCCCGGGGAGAGGAGTTTCTGGAAGGGCTCGGATTTTCCGGCTGCCGAGTAAGGTATGATGAGGCCGGAGTATTCATCTCCCTTGTGGATAGTGATTATTCCAAGATGGGTAATACGGATTTGCGGCGGGAAATAGAAAAATTTTTTTTATCCCTTGCCGGCCGGCAAGTTTTTCTTACACTCTCGGGGAGGCCCGGAATCAAGGCTTGAGAGCCTGCTAAAATTTATCGAGTAAAAACGGTAGCTTATAGAGTTTATCGGTCTTTTCGGAAGCATATGCCATCCGGCTTGATTTAAGTCCTGAAGGCGTCATTCCGATTATGAAAAGGTATAAATTAAGGGATTTCAAGCTGATTCTTTAAAATTAAGGTTTGACAATAGATGTATGTTTGGTTAAATGATTTTTATTAAGGATCAGCTTGTCTGCAAAGCCTAACAACTAAAGGAAGGAGGAAAGAATATGAACAAAAGTGAATTGGTTGACAACATGGCATCAGAGGCAGGGGTAAGCAAGGCAGCCGCTGAAAAGGCACTGAATGCCTTTATGGACTCTGTTACAAAAGCTCTGTCAAAAGATGACAAAGTAACCCTGGTCGGTTTTGGAACTTTTTCCGTTAAAGAGAGAGCTGCCAGACAAGGTAGAAATCCCCAGACCGGACAAAACATCAAGATTCCGGCAAGAAAGGTTCCCCGTTTCAAGGCTGGCAGCAAGCTTTCCGATGCAGTCAAATAGCTTGACAGCCTCACTTGATTTTATATCTGCTTAACCACTCGCAATTGCCGGGATATGATTATATCCTCGATAATTAAGTGATCGATGTTGATCGGTTAACAGATAGGCAAAAGGAATGCCCGGCCTCACATCTGTCATAATCTGCCTGTGCCACCCTTTGAGCACAGGCAGATTATGACCACCGGAATTCTATTTCCCGGCAAGGCATCATGTTGACGGACGGGGTAGAATTTCTCTATGACATTTTGCGTACTTGGACTGATCACCAAGAATATTAACCGCTGATTTATTTTTCCAGTTGGGTAGCTGAGCAGGATACCCCTGACCCAGATCAGGATATCCCTTACTATTCTGCCAGTGACTGACTCTTTAATTTCCCGGATTGAACAATAATATCCTGTTCAGGGCTGGTGGTTAACTTGACTCCTGAACTATAAGTAGTTAAAATATCTCCAGAGGTCGGGACGTGGCTCAGTCTGGTAGAGCATAGCGTTCGGGACGCTAGGGTCGGAGGTTCGAATCCTCTCGTCCCGACCATTACTGCTTCTGCCCGCCGGGGGCCGACCCAGCTGTTTTA
This sequence comes from Desulfurivibrionaceae bacterium, assembly GCA_046537975.1. Classification (GTDB taxonomy): domain Bacteria; phylum Desulfobacterota; class Desulfobulbia; order Desulfobulbales; family SURF-16; genus JAWLDV01. Next base: position 14,227 of record JBKHJR010000056.1, on the reverse strand, counting down.
CCTAAATCTCCTTATCCCGCCTCATTTCCACAGCCTGGTCTTAGTGACCGGTGGAACCTGTTTTCGCTCCTTGGATAAGACTGTCAGCCTGGGCAGCAATACAAATTAAATCTCAATAAATGGATCCATCCCGCCAAATCTATAAAAATTCCCGGTCTGCTTCTGCTAAAGATTATAGGCAGAAGGTACTGGCCAGTCTTGCCTTCCTCAAGGACCAGTCGGTTCATTTCCCTGAAATCATCCTGGTACTCGGAACCGGACTGGGCGGTCTTGCGGAAAGAATCGAGGAGCAGATTGTGGTTCCTTACAGTGAGATTCCTTATTTTCCCAGATCCACCGTTACCAGTCATCAGGGTAATCTGATTTTCGGTATTTTGGGGGGCAAAAGAGTGGCAGCCCTGCAGGGCAGGTTTCACTATTATGAAGGCTATAGTACCGCGGAGCTTTCTTTTCCCATAAGGGTACTGTCTTTGCTGGGCCCGGAAACCATGATAGTTTCCAATGCTTCAGGCGGTCTTAACCCGGCTTTCCAGGCAGGCAGCCTGATGGTAATCCGTGATCATCTCAATTTTATTCCTGATAATCCTTTAAGAGGTATTAACGAGGATGACTGGGGGCCGCGCTTCCCGGACTGTTCCCGGATATATGACCCCGATCTGATAGATGTTTCCCTGAAAGCCGGGTCCTCTCTGGGACTGGCCAATATGGAAACCGGGATCTATGTGGCCATTCCGGGGCCCAGTCTGGAAACCCCGGCGGAAACCCGCTATCTACGCAGCTGTGGAGCTGACGCGGTTGGGATGTCAACCGTCCCCGAGGTGTTAGTGGCAGTTCATGCCGGCCTGCGAATATTGGGTATATCGCTGGTGGCCAATGTTAACGATCCGGATAACCAGCAACCGATTATCCTGGAAGATATCCTGGAGCAGGGCAAAAAAGGGGAAGAGCGTTTTCAGCAGCTTTTAGTTGAGATATTGACCGCGATTTGAAGTATTAATTATATGGCAACTTTTTATAGTTACAGCTACGAACGGATTATCGCAGATTTGTGTAATTTATTTTTGTATAATCAGTACATTAACCTTTAATGAAGAGCGGGAGACAAGGTCTGAGATATGGTCCGGGAATGTGATCTGCTTATTTATGGCACGGTTCTGCCGGTGGCTGGCGGGGATGAGTTTATTGAAGACGGAGCTGTTGTTGTTCAGGGCACAACTATAGCTGAAGTCGGCGGAAGGCGGGAGCTTGAAGCAAGGTATTCTCCCAGGGAAAGCCTGGGGCTTGACAGGGGACTGGTTATGCCGGGGCTGGTCAATCTCCATACCCATGCCCCCATGTCCTGCATGAGGGGAATGGCGGATGATCTCCCTCTCATGGTCTGGCTGCAGGAGCATATTTTCCCTGCTGAACAGAAATTGACCTCCGAGATAGTTTATCAATCTTCCCTGCTGTCCGGGATAGAGATGATAAAAAGCGGTACCACTACCTTCTGTGATATGTATCTCTTTGCCGGAGACGTAGCATGTGCTGCCAGGGAAATCGGTCTGCGCGGTGCCGTCGGTGAAGTTATCTTTGATTTTCCTTCCCCCAATTATGGAGATAAAGAGGCCGGTCTGGCTTACGTCAGAGAGATGTTTGCCACTTACGGAGAAGATACGCTGATCCGGGTTACGGTTGATCCCCACAGTGTCTACACCTGTTCTCCTGATCTGCTCCTGGAGCTGAAAGATTTGGCGGATGAGTTTAAGGCCCCTTATGTCATCCATCTTTCCGAGTCAAAGGACGAGGTGAACGATGTTATTCAACGATACGACCGGACTCCTGTTCACCATCTTGATCATCTCGGGATTCTTGACAGCCGTACTGTTGCGGATCACTGTGTAATGCTTTCCGACAGTGAAATACATCTGCTGGCTGAAAAGGGGGCAAGTGTCTGCCATTGCCCTGAAAGTAACATGAAACTGGCCTCCGGGGTTGCTCCAGTGCCTGATCTGCTTGCTGCCGGGGTGAATGTGGGCCTGGGAAGCGACGGCAGTGCCAGCAATAACGATGTTGATCTTTTTGCAGAAATGGATAGTGCTGCCAAGCTCCATAAGGTCCACCGCCGTGATCCCACCGTCATGTCGGCCCGGGAAACCCTTTATATGGCCACTCAGGGGGGAGCGCGGGCTCTGAAGGCTGAAAATGAAATCGGCAGTCTCGAGCCGGGAAAGAAGGCGGATATTATTGTCCTGAATCTTGATCAACCTCATCTTACCCCGATGTATGATATTTCTTCACATCTGGTTTATGCCGCCCGGGGGGGAGATGTGGTTCACTCGGTGGTCAACGGCAGAATCGTCATGAGAGATCGTCTTATGACAACTGTTGACGAGTCTGCAATTTTTTCCGGAATGCGGGAAGTTGGCCGCATTTTGGCTGGGTGAAAGAAATTTCCTTTGCGGACCAGGAGGCTTTAGGGTTATAATAGGGCTCAATGGAGAATTACGGATTAGAAAATCAGATTGAATTTTTCTATCGGATCAACACCTTTATTCGTAATTCGGGTTTTGTAATTTAATCAGAGTAGGTGCTTATATATGTTTGGACTGGGAATGCCGGAGTTGATTATAATTCTGGTGATTATCGTTATCATTTTTGGTGCGGGAAAACTTCCTGAAATCGGTTCCGGGATTGGCAAAGGGATAAAAAATTTCAAGAAAGCAACCAAGGATGATGAAGAAAAGGAAAAAATAGAAGACGACAAGGATTCTGAATAAGAAGGTTTAGAATTAATCCGATTAAAACGTCCCTGTTTACGCCGTACATTAAGGTGTCTGTTCCCGCAGAAGGGGAGGGGATGTTATGACAAGCAAGATGGTTAAATAGTCCAAGAAGGAGTAAAGCTATGTTTGGTCTGGGAACACCTGAATTGGTAGTGATTCTGGGAATCGCTTTTTTCGTTTTCGGCGGGAAAAGGTTGCCGGAAATAGGTCAGGGGCTTGGTAAGGGGATTTCCTCTTTCAAGAAAGGTCTCAAGGACGTGGAAAGCAGCGTACCGGGTGTGGATGATGAGGTATCCTCATTAAAAGAAGATGTGGATAAGGTTAAGGACGCCGGACGGGCACTAAAAAAATAGGTGCCAGGTACCAGGTATAAACGGCCGGCTCTAAAATATAGTAATATTATATTCAGCTGACAGCCAAACCTGATACCTGATCAATGAATTCCGGCGTCACCACCCGGTAATCTTAGAGTTCAGCGGCTTAATCCAACCAGGGAGATATTAAGTATTTTATTTCCCGGCTGGATATCAATCGTCGAAGTCTCCTGCGGGCCCCTTGTCAGAAGAGAGCTCTCCCGCTTTGGCCTTAATTCTCTCGGAAGTCCACTCAGCCGGGTCTTCGATCCGTTCGGCGACCGGTCCGGGATCACAGGAGCCCGCCTCCAGAATGGCTTCAAGGGCGATATCCGCACTATCCTGAGCATTGAAGACATTGACCAGCATGTCGTAGACAAAGTCTTCCACTCTTTTGCACATCCTTTCCCTTACCTCGCGGGCTTGGCCGAGGAGCTTGTTTTCAAAGGGGAGGTTCAGCTTTTTGTAATCGCCTCCTGACCAGCCTCTTTCACGGGCATATTCCTGCATGGCCTCCCACATCTCCTCTGTGACACCTTCTCCTTTGACCTTGATAAAGTTGCCGTTCTCATCCAGCCTGGCATTGCCGTAATCGTTGACCTCAAGTCCCCAGGACAGCATTTGCAGACCGGTGGCAACATTGGCTTTGGTGGTTCTGGTCTTGGTGGTTATCTCTCTCAGGCGTTCAGAGCTGTTGCCTGAGGTGCCGTGCTGGGCGCCGGATACCCGATAAGGGGCCAGCAGTTCGTGGATCTCGGCGGTCAGGTCTACCAGGATGCCTTCGCTGCTGGACTCTATGCCGTGGGTGGTGCCGTTGTTCAGAGCTATCCAGTTGGGGAAGATGTCGTGGGCGTTCAGCCCCTTGATAAGAAACAGAGCCTCTTCGGGAGTGGAGACCCCCTCTTTGCCCTTGATTTCACCGATCTCCGTCTCCAGGCCGGCCCATTTCGGGATGAACTCGTTTAACTCGATGTTGGCCAGCAGGTTTTTATCATCATTCATGTGCGAGGCATCTATGGCAATAGATGTTATACCGGCATCAAAGAGGGATGGAATCTCCACCTTGGCCGGATCCAGGTCTTCTTCTTTTTTAAGACCGTAATGATCGGCGTGGATGGCAACCGGAATGGTGATACCCAGTTCGTTGCAGATTTGATCCACCTGTCTGGCCAGATTCCAGTAGTTGACTGCACAGTAGGCATTCGCCCCTCCCTCGGAACGGGCGATTTCTATGATAATGGCGGAGTTGGCTCTTTGGGCGGCCATAAGTGCCCCCCGGATAATAAAGATGTTGCGGCCGTTTGCCGCCATGGCCATAGCTCCGGCCTTGTTCTTTAAGGCCAGGTCAATATACTTGCCGCTGACCAGAAGTCCCCGGGAATTGGGAAATAGTCTTGTTATATTGGGTGGCCTGCCGACCTGGAGGGCCTTGTCGAAATTCCGTGAAGAAGTCACCATGATTTACCTCCGTTTTTATAGTTCGACTGTCGCTTGGAAAGTGATTATTCTGTTTTTTTTTATAGGTTACGGAACGCCTTATGAATGTTATTATACCTGCTTGATTTGAAAGGAACTTATACATTAAAAGTAACGTAAAGGCAGTGGAGAGAGCAATTAAAAATTTATTTAATTCTTATGGAGACAACAGACAAAAACCTTTTGGCGATCAAAGAAAAACTGGCGGCAAGAGAAAGACAGTATCTTGCTGCAGAGGCGGAAAAAAGTGAAAACGGGATTCGCCGCTCTCCGGAGGCCCTGGAAGGACATCGTCCCGAATTTGCCGTTGATGCCGACCGGATTCTGCATTCCCGGGCTTACAGCAGATATATAGATAAGACTCAGGTATTCTACCTTATCCGTAATGACCATATCACTCATCGGGTCCTTCATGTTCAGCTCGTTTCCAAGATAGCCAGGACAATCGGCAGGGTCCTTGCCTTAAATGAGGATCTTATCGAGGCCATAGCCCTGGGCCATGATATAGGCCATCCCCCTTTCGGTCACGATGGAGAGAGCATGCTGAATAAATTATGCCTTGAGCATGGTCTTGATTCCTTTCAGCATAATATCCAGAGCGTACGTTGTCTGGAGTATATTGAGAGAAAAGGCAAAGGGGTTAATCTTACTGCCCAGACTCTGGACGGCATCCTCTGTCATGATGGTGAGATCCATAATCGGGAACTGCGTCCGGAATTCAGCTGTTCTTTTCAGCGTCTCGATAGCAAGTTGGCTGCTAAGGCGGCAGATCCCGGCGAAGAATTGATTCCCTTCACCTTAGAGGCCTGCTTGGTTCGTTTTGCTGATACTGTCAGTTATGTGGGCCGGGATATAGAAGACTCCATTGAACTTGGACTGTTGCAGCGGGAAGAGATCCCTGTTGACTGTCGGAGAATTTTAGGAAGCACCAATGGCACAATAGTTCATAATCTGGTTACCGATCTTATAATTAACAGCAGCCGGGAAAAGATAGCCTTCAGTCATGAGGTCTCCCAGGCGCTGCTTGAACTGAAGAAGTTTAACTATGAGCGGATCTATCTTAACCCCTTGGTAAAGGGAAATGTCAGCCTTATACAGGATTGCTATAGAAAACTGTTCGGCGTATATCTGGATGATATCAAAGCCGGAGGAACCTCGAAAACCGCCTTTTCAGATTACGTAAAAAAGATGGAGGCCGGTTATCGGGAAGAGGCGGAACCCGCCCGGCTGGTGGCTGATTTTATAGCCGGCATGACTGACGATTATTTTCTGAATCAGGCGGCGATCTTCGGCTGTGATGTCCCTGCAGAAGAACAATTTTTCTGTGATAAGTAATGTGATGAATTTCTTAAAGAAAATAATGTTTGATGAAAAGCGGATGATGATTATCATTGCCGCTTTTATTGGTCTGGGAGCCGGCCTGGCCCACATTCTTTTCCGTTCTACCAAGGATTTTATTCACTACTTTATCTTTGAGCAGGCCTATGGTTATCTGACTGCCGAGGGGGGATTCTGGCTCCTGTGTATTCCGCTTATTCCAATATCAGGCATGTTATTGCTGCTCCCCCTTTCCTGGCGTTATCCCAAGGATGCCAGGGGCTTTGGTTTTACAAGATTCCTGCACAAGGTAAATCTTGGAGGAGGCAGAATAAGGTTTCGCAATATCTGGCTAAAGACCATAGCTTCCTCGCTGACTATAGGGACCGGCGGTTCAGCCGGGGTAGAGGGGCCGATTGCCCAGGTAGGCGGTGCAGTGGGCTCGCAGGCAGGCCAGTTTTTCCGGGTTTCAGGCGATCGGATGAAGGTCTATATTGCCGCCGGGTGCGCCGGTGGTATTGCCTCGATATTCAATGCCCCTATTGCCGGGGTCTTTTTTGCCGCTGAAATTGTTCTTTTGGGCACCTATGAAGTCTCGTCATTTGCCGTCCTGGTAATTGCCTCCGCCATAGCCTCGGTTGTGACCAGGGCGGTTTACGGAGAGAGCCCCACCTTCCTGATTCCTGACTATCATGTGGTCAACCCCTTTATTGAAATTCCTCTTTATCTGGTAATGGGACTCCTGGTCGGGGTGGTGGCGGTTTTCTATATTAAGGTGTTCTACTGGATGAGGGATAAATGGTCGGAGATGCCCTTAAACGTCTATATCAAGCCCCTTCTGGGGGCTCTTATTGTGGGGACCGTGGGAATCGCTCTGCCCCAAGTTATGGGTGACGGCTATGGCTATATAAGCGATATTCTGCACGGAGAGGGGGTGATATGGGTTATGCTCATCCTGGTTTTTGCCAAGATTCTGGCAACATCCATCACCCTGGGATCGGGAGGGGTCGGCGGAGTCTTTGCCCCCTCGCTTTTTATAGGAGCAGCTATAGGTGGGGCTTTTGGCGGGACCGCCAATCTTGTTCTGGAGGGTCATATTGCCTCGGGAGGGACTTACGCTGCTGTGGGGATCGGTGGTTTTCTGGCAGCGGCGACCCATGCTCCGCTTACGGCTATATTCCTTCTTTTTGAAATGACAGGCAACTATATGATTATTATTCCTATAATGCTGACCAGTATTATAGGTTCAATGGTTGCCTCCTGGCTGTGCCCTGACTCTATAGATACCATGGATTTCAGCAGAAAAGGCATAGATATACATGAAGGCCGTGAGACCGCCGTTCTGAAATCCATAAAGGTAGGGGATGTCATGACCCGCGATTTCGGCTTTATCAGTGAAAAGGCCAATGTCAACTATCTCCTGGAAGTATTCAGCAAGACCCAGGACAGGTTTTACTTTCCCGTACTTGCCGAGTCAGGCAAGGAGGCAGGCCAGATGATAGGCATTATTTCCCTGCAGGATGTCAAGGCTATTCTGCACGACGAGGAGCTGCGGGGCAGTGCCACGGTCGGAAACCTCTGCGCCAGGAATGTCATAGCCCTTACTCCCGAGGACGATCTTTATGAGGCAATGTCGCTTTTCATGATGAAGGGGATTGAGGAGATTCCGGTAGTGGAGAGCATGGAGGAAAAATGGGTGGTGGGAATTCTCAAGCGTGGTGACGTCATTACCGCCTATAATCGGGAAGTCCTGAAAAAAGGAATCAGTGAGAGGACTGCGTCGGTAAGGTTGAAGTAGGTGGCAGGGCTCTAACTTGTTTTGCCGCACCTACCACGAAGAACACGAAGCAGAAGAAAATGCAGAAAAAATCTTCGTGCTTTTCGTGTCCTCGTGGTGGGATCTGATTTATAGCTGAAAGTTACTAAAAATTCATGGTACTGAATTCATGGTACTGACAGACAACTAAGCCGCTTTAGAGAGAAATATCCACAGCAGGTCTTAATTCAGAGGTGACTTTCAGGGCCTGGTGTACCTTATTTTCCTTGAAGGTTTTTATTTTCTCGTAATCGACCGGTTCTTTGTTGTCACAGGCAGTCATGGCCAGCTGCTCCAGGATGTAGTCAAAGCGGGGTGCCCATTTGCGGGATCCCAGCCGGGCAGTGGTGGAACAGTTGTCCACCATGAAGGCCACGCCCCGGTAATGCATGAAGGGGTTGAGCGAGTCCACTGCTTCGATTACCGACTCGTTGCAGACTTCACTTAAACAGTGGCCCTTTTCCATAAGCAGGTCTATCTGGGCCATCATGGTGGCGCAGTAGACTCCAGCGGTAAAGGGGGCAAGGGGAATATCGCCTTCCACCCGGTTTGCCCGGACCTTTTCCCCGACCTGCCACATCCTGGTGCCATCAATTTTTCCCATGGGAAATCTTTTGAGCCGTTGGCCTGCCATAATCACGCTTCTGATCTCGTTACAGCTCGCCACCTCATCATAGATCTCTAAAAGTATTTCCAGGGCTGGATCGTAACAATGGGAATAGGCCTGTTCAAATGTTTTCTTACCCTCGTCTGTAAGGCTTTCGTATACAGCCAGGATGCCGTTGTGGGAAATGGTCCTGCTTATGGGACCTGTAACGCTCTCAACCGAATGTTTGAATGCTTCTTCTTCACTCATCCCGGCAGTTGAGATATAGCGCCGGTAAAGCATCTCCACAATACCGTGGACCGCTCCCAGGAGTATGCCCCGCTCGCCGAAGATGTCACTGCGGTACTCGTGTTCCAGAGACGTTTTAAAGACAAACGGGGCTCCCAGGGCCACAGCCCAGGCCAGGGCGTAATCAGTGGCCCGGCCGTTTACGTCCTGTTCCACTGCAAAACTGCAGTTGATCCCGGCTCCGTTTACTTCCTTGCCCTGGACATAGAGCCTGCGGACAGAAGGCCCCATTCCTTTAGGGCAGACACCGATAACATTTATATTGGCAGGAAAGCTTTTGCCTATACTTTGCAGATAGCCCAGAAGGAAACCGTGTGACAACCCCAGAGTGGCTCCGTCCTTCATGTGGCTGAAAACTTTTTCATAGTTTTCAGCCTGGGCTCCGTCGGATATGAGCAACATTACCAAGTCGGATTCGCCGATGACTTCATACATCTCGCCCAGAGTTCCGTCATTCCTGGAGAAGCCGGCCTCCTCAGCTTCCTTGATGGAGGAACTCCCTTCTCTCAGGCCGACCTTGACCTTGATGTCGCTTCCGACGAGAGAGTCGCGGAAGTTCTGGGCCTGGGCCGGACCCTGGGAGCCCCAGCCGATAACGCCAATCTGTTTTATTCCTTCCAGTGCTGTGGGAAGCAAGGGGAAAAGGTCGCGGCCACCTTTGACGATTGTCTCTTCAGTGTCTGCGAGCTGAATGTTTCTTGTTTCAAAGACCTTTGAGTTGAATGTCGATTTCATACTTTTCCTCGAAAATGATAGATAATTGTTTTATTTCTGAATCTTCGCTGTTTACTGTTGTAAGATCTCGATGATGCGGGAAACCAGCCGGCAGCCTGGTCCCTGCTCAAATAGCAGGAGCCTGTATTTGCAGGAATATGATTGCGATTAAGAAAGCCTTATACCGCTTCTCCCTGAGAACTTCCGATTATGAAAATGTCATAACTAAACTGGGCAATCAATATAAAACATGATATTTTACCCTAAATTAAGACCTCGTCAATGTCTAATTGATTATACCGGCATTATTGAATATCAAAGGTTAAAAATTAAAAAGTAAAGTGGATAACCTTCGACTCCGGATTCCTGAATCCGAACCAGAAAACCGGCAATACGTAAGTAAGGAAAATGCCCGAAACCACAGATGATACAGGCAGGATAGCCAAATCAGCGGGAGCGGTGTCGGTTGCTGTTATGTGCAGCCGGGTCCTGGGGCTGGTCAGGGAGCAGGCCTTTGCCGTACTTTTTGGAGCCGGGTTTGCTTATGATGCCTATGTAGTGGCCTTCAGGATTCCCAATCTTTTCCGTGACCTATTCGGAGAGGGGGCCTTGAGTGCCGCTTTCGTATCTGTTTTTGCAGATTATGATGCCAACAGGGGAAAAGCCGAGACCTGGAAACTGGCAAATAATGTCCTGGTCTTTTTTGCCGTCCTTCTCAGTCTGCTAACCATTGCCGGGGTAGTTTTTGCCGAACCCTTGGTTCATCTGCTGGTGGATGCCGAATTTACTCAGGTTGCCGGGAAGGTTGAACTGACCCGCAGGCTCACCGTCATTATGTTTCCTTTCCTTGTCCTGGTCTCTCTGGCGGCTGTGGTTATGGGGATCCTCAATACACGCGGCAGGTTTTTCATACCTTCCCTGTCTTCCGCCTTTTTCAATATAGGTTCTATAATCGGCGGAGTCTCACTCAGTTTTATCCTGCCCTATTTCGGTTATCCGGCTATTATGGGAATGGCGATAGGGACCCTGATCGGCGGTTTCCTGCAGCTTTCCGGCCAGATTCCGGTCCTTAGGAAAACCGGTTTCAGGTTCCGTCCCAGACTTGATCTGAAGCATCCCGGACTTAAGCGGATTGTCCTGCTGATGGTACCTGCCGTGGTCGGGCTTTCAGCCACGCAGTTCAATGTTTTTATAAACACCAGATTTGCCTCTTCCTGTATGGAAGGCAGTCTTTCCTGGCTGAATTATGCCTTCCGTCTGGTACAGCTTCCCATAGGTGTTGTCGGAGTTGCTATATCCATAGCCGCCCTGCCGGTGGTCTCCCGTTATGCCTCTGTCGGTAATTTTACGGGATTGCGGGACTCTCTGTCGTCTTCCCTGGTTATGGCTTTCTGCCTTTCTTTGCCGGCAAGCGTGGGACTCTGGTTTCTGGCTGAACCTATTATCCAGGTAATTTTTGAGCACGGAGCGTTCAGCGCCCAGGATACGGCCAGAACCGCGACGGCTCTGCAGTGGTATTCAGTCGGTCTTTTTGCCTATGCCTCCGTCAAGATCATGGTCCCGGTCTTTTACGCCCTGAAGGACACCCGCATCCCTGTGGCAGGCAGTTTCCTGGCTGTAGGAGCCAACCTGCTGTTTGTCACCCTTTTGATAGATACCCTGAGTTATAAGGCTATAGCTGTTTCCACTTCGGCTGCCATGGTCATTAATTTTTTGTTTTTGGGGGTGGTCTTGTACATAAAGCTCACAGGCCTTAAAGTCGGTCATATTCTGAGAGAGGTGGGCAAGATGCTGTGTGCCTGTCTGATAATGGGCCTTTGGCTCTATTCTTTTAATTCCTGGGGATGGGAATGGTTTGATCAGGGGATTTTCTCGGAAGTGGCCGGGCTTTTTTTATCGATTGGTCCGGCAATTGTTTTGTATGGCGGGGTTCTTTATCTGCTCAGGGTCCGGGAGTTGACTTTATTGGTGGATAAGGTTAAAGCACGGCTTATTAAGGATTAGGGACCGGGAATTCTGAATTAGAAACTTATTCAGGCTATCCTGGTCATTAGGGCGAGAGTTCCCCATGGCTGATTTCTGATACTGTAGACCCCTACGGCTGAACTCTGGCGGCTTTAAACCGAATATGAGTAGCACACTTTCTTAGGCGGGATAAAATAAGGTTCAGGTTTTGAATTGGCGGAGCAGGTCAATCTGGGCCAGAACCGCCGTAACGGTGGTGTCCACCCGCAGGATCCGGTTGCCCATATTGAAGACCCGGGCTCCCTGTTCCCGGAACTTTTCCACTTCATAGTCGAGCCAACCGCCTTCCGGCCCTACGGCCACGAGGGCACGGCCCTGCAGAGGTGGAGGGGCCGATTCCATCAAGTTCTTTCGACCATCCGGATGGGGCAGCAGGAAGTGAGATACCTGGCGGCGCAGTCCGGGAAGGACATCTTCGACAAAAGGCTTGAAGCCCTTATAAACTGTAACCTCCGGTATCAGGGTGTCAACCGCCTGTTCCAGTCCATGGTGGAGATAAGTAAGGTAGTTGTCCTGTTTCAGTATAGAGGCATTAAAGAAGCTTTTCTCCACTCTGCCGGAATTTATAAGGAATAACCGGCGGATACCCATATTGGCTGCCTGGTAAAGTATCCTTTTAAGCATTATCGGCCGGGGAAGGGCAAGAACAAGGTCGGTGTCCGGGGAAAGAGGAATGGTGTCCCTGGTGTTTATTTCCAGGATAATTTTTCTGCTTTCTATTTCCCGGATTGTAGCGGTCCCCAAGGGCCCGTTGATGATGCCGATTCGTAACCGGTCTCCGGGAGAACTTTTCAGGGTCCTGAGGATATGTTTCAGGCGGCGTCCCCTGATTTCTGCAATATTGTCTTTGATTTCATCAGGTTGAAGGAGAATGACGTTCATGATCATTATCTATAACATAATACAGTTATTTGTTCTTGTTATTTTAGGCCCTTTATTCTTGGTTATTGTTTTATTGAATAAAAAGTACAGGAAACATGTCCTGAAAAGACTTGGACTTGGTTTGGGTTCACTTGTCCGCCGAATTCCCGCCGGAAAAACACCCCGCATCTGGCTGCATGCCCTTTCGGTTGGAGAGGTGGCGTCAGTAATCACACTGGTCAGAAAAATCCGGCGGGAAATACCGGAAGCGATTATCCTTTTTTCCTGTACAACTTCTTCCGGGGAAGATTATGCCCGTGCTTCTTTAAAGGATGATGCTGATTTTGTGTTTGCCTTTCCTTTTGACATCTTCTGGCTGGTGGAACGCTATATCAGGTCAATTTCCCCCCACTTGTTTATACTTGTGGAAACCGATTTCTGGCCTAATTATTTATCCAGGCTGAAGAAGCATAATGTTCCGACCCTGCTTGTCAACGGCAGAATTTCGGCCCGGTCCCACCGGTCTTATCAATATTTACGGCCGGTGTTTCTGCCCATGTTCATGACCTTTGACTGCCTGGCAGTACAGAGGAGGCTCGACCGGAAAAATATTATTGATATCGGAGTGCCTGCCGAAAAGGTTATACAGCTGGGAAATCTCAAGTATGAAGGTATCCTTTTAAATGAAGAGGGAGGAGGGGAGAGTATCCGCCGGGAGGATTTCGGCATACCGGCTGAAGCCTTGGTTTTGGTGGCAGGAAGCACCCATCCGGGTGAAGAGGAGATGATTCTGGATTTTTTCCAGACAGTGGCCGGTGGTAGTGCCGACTTAAGGGTTATTATAGCTCCCAGGAAGGTTGAGCGCAGCTCCAAGGTTCTGGAGAAGGCGGGAGAGTACGGATTCTCCTGCAGGCTGAAATCGTCCCCTCCTGCCCCGGATACTCAGGTCCTGATTCTGGATACCTTGGGGGAGTTGGCGGAAATCTATGGGCTTGCTGACCTTGCCTTTGTTGGAGGCAGTCTTGTCCCGGAAGGAGGACATAACCCTCTGGAACCGGCTGCCCTGGGCAAGTCTGTTTTATTCGGCCCTTATATGGAGGAGTTTTACGATATATCTTCGGAAATGGTGGAAGAGGAAGCTGCGGTCCAGGTCGGTTCTGCAGCCGATTTGATAAGCCAGGGCAGATCTCTGCTTGAAGATTCCTCTCTGAGAGAAAAGTTGGGGGGGCAGGCGCTTAACTTTGTTAAGGAAAGACAGGGGGTTGTGGATAAATATTTTCAGGTGATTGAAGACCTTTTAAAGAACTCGCCCGATTCCCGGACCTCGGCGGGAAGATGACCTCTACTTCCTCTGGTAACTCACCCCTGCGGAGTGTCGAATTGTGGACATCCTTATGAATCGTGAACCATGAATCCTCAACCCTTGATTGAGAACTAAGATATGAAACCTGAAAGAGTGAATATCCTGTATAGTCTGGGCAGACCCTTTGCTCCCCTGTACGGGGCGATTATGAATGTGAGGGCCGCCCTCTACCATAAGAATATATTAAAAAAGACATCTCTGGAGGTTCCGGTGATAAGCGTGGGCAACCTGACTATGGGGGGGACCGGCAAGACGCCCATGGCTATATATTTAGCCGGACTTATGAGAAAAAAAAATCCGGTCGTGGTTAGCCGGGGTTATCATGGCACCTCGACAGACAAAATCAACGTGGTTTCAGACGGAAACAGTCTTCTTATGGGGGTCAGAGAGGCGGGAGACGAATCCTATCTGATGGCCAGGGCCCTGCCGGGGATACCGGTGGTAACAGGTCGCAGCAAGAGGCTTACAGCAGAGTATGCGGTCAGGCATTTTAATCCCGGCCTGGTTATTGTTGATGATGGCTTCCAGCATTTGGGGCTGGCCCGTGATTTAAATATGGTTATGTTCAAGGTTGATACTCTCCTCGGTAACAACAGGGTGTTTCCGGCCGGAGACATGCGGGAGCCGTTAAAAGCCCTGGAG
>JBKHJR010000055.1:0-19262 GCA_046537975.1 Desulfurivibrionaceae bacterium | reverse complement strand
ATCTCATTCCCTGGCGAACCTTTGAGAGAGAATTCGGCTCCTTTTATGCAGATCAAAAGGAACGCCCCGGTATCCCGATCCGCCTCATGGTTGGATTGACTTACTTGAGCCATGCTTTCGGTCTTTCCGACGAAGAAGTTGTACAGCGCTGGGTTGAAAATCCCTACTACCAGTACTTCTGTGGGGAAACCTTTTTTCAGCATGAACTTCCAATCAATCCCTCATCACTCAGTCGCTGGCGCCAGAGAATAGGTGAGGAGGGAGCTGAGTTCATCCTGAAAGGCACTCTCGAAGCCGGTGTAAAAAGTGAAGCGGTCAAAAAATTGAGCTTTGAACGGGTTAGTGTTGATACCACTGTCCAGCCCAAGGCTGTTACTTTCCCTACAGATTCCAAACTGTACAATCGATCCCGGGAAAGACTGGTCCGGTTAGCCAAAAAGTTTGATATTCCCTTGCGGCAGAGCTACTCCAGGCTTGGTCCACAGGCCTTATTGAAAGCAGGCCGCTACATTCATGCCCGCCAGATGAAAAGAGCAAGGCGGGAGATCAAGAAATTGAAAACCTTTCTTGGCCGGGTTTACCGGGATATCCTTCGCAAACTTGAACAAAGACAAAGTCTCAGATCCTTTTTCAAAGAAGAGCTGGCTTTAGCTGAACGGCTCCTGAATCAGATGAAAACGGACAAAAATAAGCTGTACAGCCTCCATGCTCCTGAAGTTGAGTGTATTTCCAAAGGTAAGGCCCACAAGAAATATGAATTCGGTGTCAAAATCAGCATAGCCACCACAAACCGAGAGAATTTTGTAGTTGGGGCTTTTGCCAATCATGGAAATCCTTATGACGGACACACTTTGAAGAGGGCCGTCAATCAAGTTGAAAAGTTAACCAGTACAGATCTTGAGCGCTGTTATGTCGATCGTGGTTACCGGGGCCATGGCCTCAAAAATAGCAAGGTTTTTATTTCAGGCCGGAAAAAGGGAATGACGCCGCAAATGAAAAAGGAGCTTAAAAGAAGAAGCGCCATTGAAGCTGTCATCGGGCACATGAAGGAAGAAGGAAAGCTTGGACGAAATTTCCTCAAAAATATCCTTGGTGACAAAATCAATGCCCTGCTATGTGGTGCCGGCCAGAATATCCGCATCATCCTCCGGAAACTGAGGTTGGGAGGTGGAATTTTTTATTTCTTTTTACTCATCCGCAATTTTTTACGGAAAAAGGCTCAGGTTCATCCTCTATCAGAACCGACCATGACAGTTTAAAAATAGGATTTTTCAGGATCAACTATTTATCTTTGAACCTTAACTATTGCATTAAGCCTAAAGATAAAGAAGAGACAGGGTTACCTGTCTGCAACAAATCTGCAACAAAAAACGAATGGGATAACCAGCATGAATGCGCTTAACGCGGCAACGGCCCGCAAAGCTTATCTGCGGACTGAAGAAATTACTGATATGCACCCGGTCAGACTGGTCCAGATGATGTTTGACCGCAGCATAACCCATCTCCGCCGGGCCGGGGAAGCGATAGAGGAGGGCAACCCTGTTAAACGGGGGGAGAACCTGAGCAAGGCTATCGCCATAATTACTGAACTTTTTGCCTCGGTACCCGCGGACCAGGATACTGAAGCTGCTGTTTCCTTGAGATCTCTTTACAAGTCAATTCTTGCGGAGCTGCCCAAGGTTTCGGCCTTCGGTAACCGGGAAGTTCTGACTCAGACCCTGGAATGCATGGAACTACTCAAAAAGACCTGGGAAGACACCGCCATGATTGAACTTGGAGACGATCACCATAAAAAACAGTCCCAGGATAACTTACAACAGGAACAACCGAACGAACCAACAAGTTTATCTTTTTCAATATAGAATAACTGTGATCTTACTTTATTTAAAAAGCGGTAAAAAAGCAAGGAGCCGGTCATGGACACCAGCATAACTAACACAGATCTCAAGGGATATGTTGTTCCCTCCACTACTACTGTGGAACAGCAGAAACACGACACCCCTCCGGTAAAGCCGGTATCTAAAAACACAGAGAGCTACTCCGGCAAGCTGGACGACCAGGCCCTGCACGGCAAGGAAGCCCGCCAGGAGAAAAACAGCAGCCTCAGCCAGGAAGAACTGGAAGAAGCGGTCAAGGAGATCCAGTCCAAATTCGATACCATGAATCGATCCTATATTTTCGGTTATCACAAGCACGAAGAAACCGATAATATTGTGGCCCAGTTGACAGACCGTGAAACCGAAGAGGTAATCAAACAGATACCTTCGGAAGAAATCCTCAAGATCCGGGAGAAAATAGAAGATATCATGGGTCTTTTATTCGACAAAAAAGTATAGCTGCATCCTCCCCTGATAATTATCCTCCAAGACCCTATACAACAGTGGTCTGTGCTGCTTACTGTCTGTACCTTGCACACTCCTCAGGACAGTTCTCCCCCTCATTTTTTGCTTGACAATCCTCTTGCCTGAATTTATAAATTATTCTGATACTGAATAGTCGTTCATAATTGTTAGAGGTAATTCTGACTTTAAATCTATCAAAGGAGAAGCGGTACCATGACAAAGAAATTAGTTGAACCTCATGGAGGTAAAGGATTAACGATTTCACTGCTGCACGGCAGTGAACTCCAGGCAGAAAAAGAAAGAGCCGAAGGCATGAAAAAGGTTCAGATACACGACCGGGCCAAAGGCGATCTTATTATGATGGGAATAGGGGCCTTCAGCCCGCTCACCGGTTTTATGAAAAAAGCGGACTGGAAGAGCGTCTGTGAAAGCTATAAGTTAGCCGACGGTACCTTCTGGCCGGTACCTGTTACCCTTGATATCCCTAAAGCGGATGCGGATTCCATCAGCAACGGCGATGAAGTTGCCCTTTACGCCGGTAATGAGCTGATGGCAACCATGAAAGTTGAAGAAAAGTATGAAATGAGCACCGCTGACAAAGAATGGGAATGCGAGAAGGTCTTCAAAGGTGAAGGCGAAGACTCGGTTGACGGCAATTTCTGGAAACTGGCCAAAGACGAGCATCCCGGGGTTCAGAAAGTCATGGCCCAGGAAGATGTCAATATTGCCGGCCCGGTAAAAGTGCTCAGTGAAAGCGACTACCCCACCAAATATAAAGGGGTCTATATGCAGCCTGCTGAAACCAGGGCTATCTTTGAGGAGAGGGGCTGGTCCAACGTTGCCGCCCTGCAGCTCCGCAACGCAATGCACCGCTCCCACGAGTACCTGGCTAAAGTTGCAGTTGAGGTCTGTGACGGCGTACTCATTCATTCCCTGATCGGGAACCTGAAGCCTGGTGACATCCCGGCAGATGTGAGAATCAAAGCCATAGATGTCCATATTGAGAAGTACTTTGTCAAGGACAACGTCCTGTCCTCCGGCTATCCCCTTGACATGCGTTATGCCGGTCCCAGGGAAGCCCTGCTTCATGCCACCTTCCGCCAGAATTACGGAGTCAACAACATGCTGATCGGCCGTGACCATGCCGGTGTCGGTGACTTCTACACCCTGTTCGAGGCTCAGGAAATTTTCGACAAGATCCCTAAGACAGGCGATCCGGCCAAGGATCTGCTGTGCAAGCCCATGAAGATCGACTGGACCTTCTATTGCCAAAAGTGCGACGGCATGGCTTCCATGAAGACCTGCCCCCACACCAAGGAAGACCGGGTAATCCTTTCCGGTACCAAGCTGCGGAAAACCCTTTCCGAGGGTGGCCAGGTTGTGGATCACTTCGGCCGTGAAGAAGTACTTGACGTTCTCAGAGAATACTATGCCGGTCTGACCGAGAAAGTTGAGGTCAAAATGCAGGGCGCCGCTTCAGGCGAGAATATGTAAAACTGATTCTCTCTAAAGCCCGGTCTGCTGTGACCGAGAAAAAGGATGTTCTTAAGAATAAGAGCATCCTTTTTTATTTTGCTACTGTAGCTCAGCAGCAATCAGCCTTTAAAGCCTTAAAACACATCCGGACCTATGAAACAGATCGACGTTGAACTTAAAAACAGAGAATATCCCATTCTGATTAATAAGGGAATAATTGAAAGCACGGGAAAGGACCTGGCCAGGCGGCGGATCGCCAGCCGCTATATAATCATTGCCGATAATCAGGTAGCCCCCCTTTACGGCAAAAGGCTGCTTGACAGCCTGAAAGAGGCGGGGGTAAAAGGAGATATCCTTACCTTCCCATCCGGGGAGGCCAGTAAGAATCTTGCCACCATAGGAGATCTGACCAGCAGACTGGCTCAAAGCGGTGCTGACCGAAAGACCTGCCTGATTGCCATGGGAGGTGGAGTCACCGGAGACATCACCGGATTTACCGCTTCAATATATATGCGCGGCATACCCTTCATCCAGGTGCCGACCTCTTTGCTGGCCCAGGTTGACAGCTCCGTAGGCGGCAAGACCGGAGTAGACATACCTGAAGGCAAAAATCTGGTCGGCACTTTTAACCAGCCCCGCCTGGTCTACATTGATCCTGATTTTCTTAAGACCCTGCCTTCCCAGGAGCTAATGAACGGCCTGGCAGAGATCATCAAGTACAGCATAATTTACGATTCAGATCTGTTTGGTTTCCTGCAGGAAAACCGGAGCCGGATTTTGTCGCTTGACCCGGAGGTTATGGCAGAAGTCATCGCCCGCTGCTGCCGGATCAAGGCAGAGGTGGTGGCTGCCGATGAAAAAGAGTCGGATCTGAGGCGCATCCTCAACTACGGCCACACCCTGGGCCATGCCATAGAAGCGGCTTCCGGATATCTTCTCTCCCACGGCATGGCAGTTGCTCTGGGAATGATTGCCATAAACCGGATTGCTGTTCTCAAATCGCTTTTAAACAAAAAGGAGGCGGAAGAGATCAAAGGACTGGTGGAGGCCTTCGGTCTTCCGGTCAAACTTCCTCCTGACTTTACCCCTTCTACTCCGGAGATAAAAAGCTACCTTAAAACGGATAAGAAGGCGGTTGCCGGCCGTCCGGTCTTTATTCTGCCCCGGAGCATAGGCCGGATCACCATCAGCGATGAGGTTGAGGAGTGGATGATTGACGAGGCTCTGACTGAACTTGCTACTCCTTAAAACAGGAAGCTATTCACCGTTTTCCAGGGAGATTTCTGCCTGGGCCGGCGTCATATCAGGCTCTGCTTCAATATCTATTACAACTTGGTACTTATTCTCCAAGGCCACAATCTCCGCCCTTTTCCTGTTCAAGAGATACTGCGCTACTGATAGCGGAAACCGGCACTTTATCCGCGAGGTCGTTTTCTTGATGGCTTTTGTCTGGATCTTACGCAGATGTGCCAGAGCAGTAGTTTCCACGGAACGGACCATGCCGCTGCCCTGACAGTGCTGACAGACTACATAACTTCCCCGCTGGATAGGGGGCCCCAATCTCTGCCGGGAAAGCTGCAGCAGGCCGAACTGGGAGATCCGGCCGGTAGTCACCTTGGCCTTATCCTTTTTCATCGCCTCTTTCAGCTTCCTCTCCACCTCCCGCCTATGCTGTTTACTCCGCATATCAATGAAATCCACCACCACCAGCCCGCCCAGATCACGGAGGCGGAGCTGTCTGGCCAATTCTTCCGCTGCTTCCATGTTGGCCAGATATATGGTTTCTTCGAAATTGGCATCCTTGGAGGTACTGCCGGAGTTGACATCGACAGCCACCAAGGCTTCAGTGGGATTAATTATAATAGAGCCACCTGAAGGAAGAGGAACCTCGGGCTGGTACATTTTTTCGATCTGCTCTTCCACCTGATAGATATTGAAGATCGGACGGGCCTCCTTATGGAGACGAACCCTGGTCTTTTGCTGTTTGGCGGGCAACAGTTTAAGGAACTTTTCCACTTGCTCCAAAGTATCCTTATCATCCACCAGAATTTCCTGGATATCAGGATTAAAGTGATCCCGCAGATAGCGATCTATGATATTCTGTTCCTGATAAACCAGGGAAGGGGTGGGCATGGACTGAACCGATTTTTTTATTTCCTTCCAGAGATTAAGCTGGTAGCGGATATCCTGGACTATTGACTTCTTGGTTACATTATGACTGGCAGTCCGGACTATGTAACCGATCTCTTCCGGGATCTTAACCGAATCCATGATTTCCTTAAGTCTGGCCCTTCTCTCCGGATCATCTATTTTTCTGGAAATACCGTGGCTGGCGCTGCCCGGCATCAGAACCACATAACGGCCGGGCATGGATAGATAAGTGGTGAGGCTGGGGCCTTTGTTACCTGTAGCCTCTTTAACCACTTCTACCAAAACTTCCTGCCCTTTACTAACCATATCCTGAATATTGAGATCCTTCCAGTGGGTTGCCCGGGAAACTTCCTTGCAGTAGTATTCGGGATGGATGTCACTGAAGGGCAAAAAACCGTTTTTTCCGATACCTATATCAACAAAAGCTGCCTGGAGATTAGGCTCGACAGTTTCGATACGACCCTTGTAGATATTGGATTTGATCTGGGCCGAGCTTACTGTCTCCACATGGAAATCTTCCACCTTGCCGTTTTCCAGAAAAGCAATTCGAACTTCTTCCGGAGAATCAGCATTGATCAGGAGCTTGGTGGCAAGAGGCCCGGAGCCCTGTTTCTGTTTTTTCCCCCCTGAAGATGCCGTTTTTTTCCCGCCCCCTTTTTTCTGGGCCGAAGTCTTTTTATTCTGGGTTTTCCGGGAAGAGGGGGACTTCTGGGTCACTGCCTTGCTTCCTGTTTCACTGCCAGCCTCGTTGTTTTGTTCAATAGTGCTGGTGTTGTTACTGTCATTTTCTGTCTGTTTCTGTGTCATAAAATTATTCCTGATTAAACGGTTCAGGATTCTTAGTCCTGAATCTGATCATTTAAATCAATTCCGCAGGTTATTAATTGGCAAATACCTGGCATAGTTTGATAGTGGTAAGAGTTAAGCTTTTACTCCTGCCTGTGGCTGCTGAAGTATATCCCTCCGCCGTGCCTGGATATTTTCAGCTGCCCCTCCATTTTCAGATTGATAAGTTCTTTTTCAGCGGCCGAGGGGGTAAGGTTCAGGGCATCACAGATATCTTCGGCTGTGCACGGCCGTCTCTGAAGGAGCCTAAGGATCTCGTCTTTATCCGCCTCATTACGCCCTCTTGCCTTGCCCTTTTTCACTCCCCCTATAATATCCACCTGTCCGGGTAACAAACGACCTATGGCCTCCAACCCTTCCACATCCAGGGGCAGGGCGTAACTCTCTGAGGGAGGACGGGCTACAGAGTTCAGCTGAATGCGATCAGGGGCTATTCTTGCCGCCGCCTCCCTGAGAGCGGCAATATCCTCTTCAGAATCGTTTATTCCCTGGACAAACAGGGTCTCCAGCCATAATTCACCAGCAAAGGCCTTTTTGAACCGGGCCAGCCCTTCAATCATCTCTTCCAGATTTAAACCGGGTCCCGGCCGGTTGATTCTTCTGAAACTGTCTGCCCTGGCACTATCCAGTGAAGGGATGACGATATCGGCTGCGGCCAGATCCTCCCTGACATCATTCCGGTAAAAAAGGGAACCATTGGTCAGAACTACAACCGGGCGACCGACATTTTCTTTGATATATCCTATCAGCCTGCCCAGCCCGCTGTGGAGAGTGGGCTCACCGCTGCCTGAAATAGTGCAGACATCGACATCCCGGCCATAGAAATCAGCCGCTACAAAAGCTGAAATTTCATTGATTATTTCGCTTACCGGGGTATACTCCAGCCTCTGACAGGGGACAGGCGGAGACGGACCGACTTCACAGTATATACAGTTATAGTTACATGTCTTGACAGTAAAGGGGTCAATACCTAAGGAGTGACCGAGACGACGGGAACTTACCGGTCCAAAAATATATTTCATTTTCATCAAGTCTTGTTGCTTGCCTGCCGACATCACTCTACCCTGTTAATCCTCCTTTAAACCTTTAGCTGTTACCATTCTTTTAAATTAATTTCCTACAGTTGGCAAGGTAAACTTTTAACTTGACAGCTCTTACAGATCAATGGTTCAATAATTTATCTTTCAGACTGACTAAAAGACCTGAAAAGGAGACTATATAATGCGAAGCGACAGCATAACCAAAGGAGTGGAAAGAGCCCCCCACCGCTCCCTTTTGAAGGCCATGGGATATACCAGGGAAGAAATCAGCCGGCCCCTGGTGGGGATAGCTCATGCCCACAATGAAATCATACCCGGCCATATCCATCTTGACAAGATACTGGAGGCGGTCAAAACCGGAGTCCGTATGTCAGGAGGGACCCCGATTTCCTTTGCCACCATCGGTGTCTGCGACGGCATCGCCATGGGGCATACCGGGATGAAATATTCTCTGGCCAGCCGGGAAATTATCGCCGATTCCGTGGAGATCATGGGCCAGGCCCATCCCTTTGACGCCCTGGTATTGATCCCCAACTGTGACAAGGTCACTCCCGGCATGCTGATGGCTATGCTCCGGCTTAATATCCCCGCACTGGTGATCAGCGGCGGCCCCATGCAGACCGGCCGCTTCCAGGGCAGAGATGTCCATCTGGTCAGTGTCTTCGAAGGGGTGGGAAGAGTAAAATCAGACAATATGACCATGGAGGAACTGGAGGAACTGGAAAATGAGGCCTGTCCCGGCTGTGGTTCCTGCGCCGGAATGTTTACTGCTAATTCCATGAACTGCCTGACCGAAGCCATAGGCCTGGGGCTGCCTGGCAACGGAACTGTGCCGGCAGTGGCCGCCGCCCGGCTGCGTTTGGCCAAACAGGCTGGTATGGCAGTAATGAACCTTTTCCATGAAAATATCCGTCCCCGGGATATTGCAGTTCGCGAAGCCTTTGAAAATGCCATGGCTGTCGACATGGCTCTGGGCTGCTCCACCAACACCGTCCTGCACGTCCCGGCCGTAGCCCGTGAGGCCGGGGTCGATCTGCCCCTGACCATGTTCAATGAAATAAGCGGCAAAATCCCCCATATCTGCAATCTTATTCCCGGCGGTCCCCATAGCCTGCAGCAGCTTAATGAAGCCGGAGGCGTTCCTGCCGTGATGCGGGAACTACTAAACACGGATACAGGCCTTAACCAACAGGTCATGACTGTAACCGGCAAAACTCTCGGCGACAATCTGAAACTGGCGCGGCTGCATGACGGAGAAATTATTCGGCCGGTTAGCAACCCTTATCATCAGGACGGCGGTATTGCCGTCCTTTACGGTGCCCTGGCCCCGGACGGATCGGTGGTCAAACAGTCCGCCGTAGCCCCAGAGATGCTGCAGCACAAAGGACCGGCCCGGGTTTTTAACTCGGAACAGGAAGCCCAGGAAGCCATCCTTTCAGGACTCATCAATCCTGGGGATGTAGTAGTTATACGCTACTGCGGCCCAAAAGGAGGACCCGGGATGCCGGAAATGCTTTCCCCCACTTCAGCCATAGTAGGCATGGGACTTGGAAAAACTGTAGCCCTGCTTACAGACGGACGTTTCAGCGGCGGCACCCAAGGAGCCTGTATAGGCCACATCTCCCCTGAAGCTGCCGAAGGCGGACCTATAGCTTTACTGGAAGAAGGTGATACGGTAGTCATCGATATCCCCGGTAAAAGCCTCAACCTGGAAGTGAGTGACGAAGCCCTGGCTGGCCGCCGCGATAAATGGCAGCCTCCTGAGCCCAGGATAACCAGTGGTTATATAGCCAGATATGCCCGGATGGTTACCTCGGGCAGCAGCGGAGCGGTGCTTGATGAGGGATGTGGAGTGAGTAGTGGTGAGAAGAAATAGGCAAGCCACCCTGTTTTTTCACTGCATATTCCCGCTGCTGTTCTTGACAGCCGTGCTATTTCCCCAAGACCTGCTTTTTGCTGATTCTCTCAGCAATACTTCCTGGCAGATTACAGCGGACAAGATTACCAGACATACCGATCCGGACAGGATAGTGGCAGAAGGTAATGTTGTTCTGCATCCCGAAAAAGCGACCGGGCCAGAAAAGACCGTGCTTCAGGCGGACTGGATCAGCTATAACAGGGCAGAAAGCATAGCAAGAGCCCGGGGCAATGTGGTCTTAAAAAAAGACAGTAGAGACTTGACCGCTGGAATGGGCACCATCAATATGAATACCGAGGAGGCTGAATTCTCGGAGGCCACCCTTTACCTCCCCAAATATCAACTCCATTTCACCGGCAGACAGATAGATAAGGAATCAGGCGACATTTACCACTTCCAGAAGGGCTATTACACCACCTGCCCCATTGAAGAGGGGAAAAATCCTCCCTGGCATCTGAATACCGGCGCAGGCTCCCTTAATCTCCACGGGCTGGGTCACCTGAAAAACACCGTGCTCCGGATCAAGGGCTTCCCGGTATTTTATGTCCCTTATCTTCTTGTTCCTCTATCCCGTGAGAGAGAATCAGGTTTTCTTCTGCCTGAGATTTCTTCCTCCAGCCGAAGCGGCGTTGGTCTCTCCACCCCATACTTCATTAATCTTTCCCCCAGCAGTGACGTCACTCTGTATCCCGGCTACCTGTCCCGGAAAGGGGGGACCGCCGGAGCGGAATTCCGTTATTTTGCCGACTACGAATCAAAGGGCTTTATGGGGTTCTCCTACCTCAATGATCGAACCGAGGACACCCTGTCCGACGATTACAAATCCGACGAATACCTTCGCCGGGAAGAAAATCGTTACTGGCTCTGGGGCAAGGTTGACCATGACTTCGGCGACCAGCTTATTGCCAGGGCAGACCTGGATATTGCCTCGGACCTGGATTACCTTCAGGAATTCGAAAAAAGTATAGCCCGGTTCGACGAGCTTGACAGCGAACATTTAGACCAGTTCAACCGGGGCTTTGGAGCAGCCTCCCTGCCTTACCGAACCTCAAGATTTAATCTGGGCAAAACATGGAACTCTACCTTTTTGGGGGGCCAGATGATCGGCATCGATGACTATGATTACCCCCCCCGCCCCACCGGGCAGATCCACACTCTGCCTCGCCTGACCTTTAGCGGCTCTTCTCCCTTACCCTGGGTCCCGACACACCTAACCTGGGACACGGATTATGTAAATTACTGGCGGGATGAAGGTGTGGGACAAGAAAGGCTGAATCTTCATCCCAGTCTGATCTCCAATCTACCTATCCCTTACGGCGTTGAAGGCACTGTATCTGCAGGGCTCCAGGAAACCCTATACAACATCCATTCTTATGGCGATTCAACCTGGGACCATCAAGAAAGACAGCTCCGGACAGCCTGGGATGTAAAAAGTGAAATCGGTACCACCCTGGTTCGCGATTTCGATATATCCGTGGGATCATGGGAGGGTATCAATCATTCTTTCAGACCGGAAGCAGATTATCATTACAGATGGGTAAAAGATGACGACCAGCTGCCTGAACTGGATCAAGAAGATATGCTGAACAATATTAATCAGGTATCCTACAGTCTTAACAACTACTTCCGGTCAGAAGGTACAGGACCGGAAGGGAATCCTTTTGAAAATTATCTGGGATATGTTAAAATTTCTCAGTCTTACGATTTAGAAGAAGCAAGGCGCGATTTAGACAACACGGATGATGAACGCCGGCCTTTTTCTGACATCTCCCTTCGTATAGATGTTCGCCCTCTACCCCGCTGGGTGCTTAAATACGAAAGCGACTATTCCGTATATGGGGAAGACTTTACCAATTACGACCTGTTTACCAGGTATAGCACAGAAAGAGGTGACAGTTTTTCTATTGACTACAGATACGTAAAAGATTCTTCCATACATGAAATAAATGCCGCAGTAGAAACAAAGCTGACCGACAATCTGTTCTTGCAAGGTGATATAAAACAATCGCTGGACACTAATAATACGGTGAGTTCTTCTTTAAATCTAATCTACCATCCCCAGTGCTGGGCTCTTAAATTTTCCATGGAAAGCGGTCCGGATGATGAAAGAGTCGCGTTGATATTGTCCCTGACGGGACTGGGCGAGTCACTGGGGATCGGAGTAAGCGATGACTTGGCAGATGAAGAGGGACTGGAAACATCTTTTGAGGGCAGTTCCGGAGTAGAGGATATGGTCGAATAGGCGTTATGTCTTTTGCAAGATAAAATTAGGTTATAGCTGAAATATGGATCACGACGTCTTTAACGGAGATGCGGACGGCATTTGCGCCCTGCACCAATTGAGGCTGGCAGAACCCAGACAGGCCCGCCTTGTTTCCGGAGTCAAAAGGGACATAAACCTGCTCAGGAAGCTGATATCGCTCCCCAACTGCAGCAACAGCCGGATAACAGTTCTGGACATTTCCATGGACAAGAACAGGGATGATCTCAAAGTCCTCCTGAACAGGGAAAATCAGATATTTTATGTAGATCACCACTACCCCGGTGACATCCCAAATGCCGGGAACCTTGAGACCATTATCGATCCAGACCCCAATGTCTGCACCGGTCTCCTCATCGACCGGATGCTCGGCGGACGCTATCGTCTATGGGCGATAGTTGCGGCCTACGGCGACAACATGCATGAAGCTGCAATCGAAACGGCCAAGTCATCCAATCTGACAGAAAGTCAGCTCCAAGCCCTCCGGGAAACCGGTGAACTTTTAAACTACAACGGCTACGGCAGAGAAGTATCAGACCTCCATTATCCGCCGGAAGATCTTTACCGAGAAGTTTCCCATTATCAGGACCCTCTTGATTTGTACCAATCATCCGAGGTTCTGGACAACCTCAGGGAAGGTTTTAAGACGGACCTGGAAAGGGCCGGAGCCACTCCTGTTCTGTCAGAAAGTGCGGCGGGGCGCATATTCTCCTTTCCAGACTCCCCGTGGTCCCGACGGATTGCCGGCATTTTCAGCAATGACAAGGCCCGGGAATCACCCGGTCAAGGACATGCAGTGCTGGTGGACAACGGCGATGGCTCCTATCTGGTCAGCGTCCGCGCCCCGACGGCCAATAAAAAAGGGGCCGCAGATTTGTGCCGGAAATTTCCCAGCGGCGGGGGCAGAGAAGCGGCAGCCGGAATAAACGGTCTTCCTGCTGCCAGACTCGATGAATTCATTAATGATTTCCATAAAATGTGGCAACCAACCCGGTAAATACGGTTAAGATTCAATATAATCAATTCATAAGACATGAGAAAAATAACTCCTTGCAACTGCTTCATAACAATAGGAACAACCATTCTGACAGCATTAATGATTCTTTGCAGCCCTTCAATCAACCGGGCTGCGGATAAGCCTCCCGCTGCCGACCTGGTTACTGACGGCCAGAAAATCGACCTCAACTCCCCGCGCTATCAGGGCCTCTTTAAGGAATTAAGACTGCGTTACGACTTTGACCAGGAAGAACTCAACCGTATATTCAGCGGCGTCACCATTAAGAAAGAGATTCTGGAACGCATGGACGATCAGTATGAGGCACTGCCGTACTACCGCTATCGTCCTATATTTATAACCGAAAGCAGAATTGAAAAGGGTCGGAAGAAGCTTGCTGATCATGAAAAGCTCTTAGACAGCATAGAGGAGGAGTTTGGTGTAGAGCGGGAGATTATCGTCGCCATCTGGGGCATAGAAAGCCATTACGGAGATTATCATGAAGACGGGCATCAGCTCTTTCGTACCTTGAACACCTTATTTGATGCCTATCCCAGAAGGCGGACCTTCTACCGCAAACAGCTAATAGATTTTCTTTTGTTATGCCGCAACAACAATGTGGATATCCATTCTGTCAAAGGCTCCTACGGAGGAGCATTCGGCCAGCCCCAGTTCATTCCCTCCAGTTTCCAGGAATATGCCCGGGATTTTGACGGTGACGGCAAAAGGGACGTATGGGACTCCGTACCTGATATTTTGGCCAGCATCGCCAACTATCTCCACAGATTCCAATGGGTTTACGATGCTCCGATCTATCATGACATCGGCCCTGAACTTAAGAGCCAGGAATTAAAAAAGGCATATAAGCAGGGCCGGCAGGGAAAAGTAAGCAGACAGCAGATAATGACCGCCCAAGGCCTAACCATCCCCTCTGCGCCTGAAAATAAAAAACTCACGGTAGTGGGGCTTGAGCAAAAGGACGGAAATATACGCTTCGTGGCCGGCTACCCCAATTTTCAGGCCATTACCGCCTGGAATCATTCAAACAATTATGCCATGGTGGTCTCGGAACTGGCAATGGAATTTTAAGACACCTTACCCTGTAATTCTTAAACCCTGAACCTGGAATTAGGACCATGAGACAGCCTGAAATCGATTACTGGATCAAATCACTGCTGGCCAGCTATGAAAACGTATCGGATCTTATACTGACCGTTGGTCAGCCTCTACAGGTAGAAACAGCAGGAGAACTAAAGCCGGCCCCCGTCAAACCGGCAGTACCGCAGTTAACACCATTTCAAGCGGAAGTCTTTGCCCTCAATCTGATAGACGGCAACAAGCGGCTATTGGACGACCTGATTCAGCACGGCTCCTGTGACCTTTCCTACTGGCTGGGTGATCAGGCCCGTTTCAGGGTAAACATTTTCTCTCAGAAAAAGCATTTGAGCACGGTTCTCAGGCAGCTTCCCACTGATATCCCCACCCTGGAAGATCTTAATCTTCCTGAAATTATGAACAATATGGCTGAAGAGCTTAACGGGATCATTATGGTTACCGGGGCCACAGGTACCGGTAAATCGACCACCCTGGCCGCATTGCTGGAAAAAATCAATCAGGAGCGGCCAATACATATTGTCACCTTGGAAGACCCGATAGAGTTTGTACACTCACATAAAAAGGCCACCTTCAATCAGAGGGAACTGGGCAATGACTTCGACTCTTTTGCCGGCGGCCTCCGGGCCGCCCTCCGCCAAGCCCCGAAAGTTATACTGGTCGGGGAGATGCGGGATCGCGAAACCATGGAAATAGGCCTGACTGCCGCAGAAACAGGCCATTTGGTGCTTTCCACCCTGCACACCATGGATGCTGGGACCACCATCAACCGCTGCATTGGCATGTTCAACTATGAAGAACAGCAGCAAATCAGAAACAGGATTGCCGACACCCTGAAGTGGGTGGTTTCCCAGCGTTTACTGCCTAAAGTTGAGAGTGGAAGAACAGCCGCCTTTGAAATCATGCAGATGAACTTACGTATTAAAGAAATCGTTATAAACGGGGAGACCGCTGATAAAACATTCTATAATATCATTGCCGACAGCAAAGGGCTGGGAATGACCACCTTTGATCAGTATATCCTCCAGCTCTTCCAGGAAGGCCTGATAACCGAGGAAACAGCTCTGAGTTACTGCTCCCGCCGATCGGTGCTTAACCGCGGGCTTGACAGCATTAAAGCAGCCAAGGGCGAAAAAACCACCGGAATCACGGGTCTGGCCATGGAGGAAGAAGAATGACGGTATTAGTGCTAATTGTTACAAATCCAAAGGATAATGAATAAAATTTAGGGACTTCGATATGATAACCTTATGCCCTCACTGTCAAAAAAATCTTAATCTGTCGTCCGGGCAGACCGAAAAACTCAAGAATGCCCTAGCCGGCCTGGAAAGCGGCAAGCGCCTGAAATTTCCCTGTCCTCATTGCCGTGAATCAATTGAAATGTCAAAAGAGGGGAACGACCCTCAACAACCTGGGACACCTAACATACAACCACCTTCCCCCCCCGACCTCAGCTGGTTAAAAAAAGAAAACATCTCACCCCATCAGGATATCGACAATATCCCCAGGGCACTCCTCCTGACCAGGGAAGAAAGTATCAGAAACAGCATGGAAAACCTGCTGAATAAAATGGGCTACCAGATAGAACAACCAGCGGATTCCGATGAGGCCATAGACGCCATGCAGTCCACGGATTTCGGGCTTATTGCCCTTCATAGCGGTTATGAAGGAAGTCTCGAGGCCTGCGGCTTCCACGAATACATGAAATGGTTGGATATGAGGAGAAGACGCAATATCTTCTACATGCTCATTGGACCGGAACTCACCACCCTCTATAATATTGAGGCACTTTCCTATA
Organism: Desulfurivibrionaceae bacterium; assembly: GCA_046537975.1. Taxonomy (GTDB): domain Bacteria; phylum Desulfobacterota; class Desulfobulbia; order Desulfobulbales; family SURF-16; genus JAWLDV01. The sequence goes on along the minus strand of JBKHJR010000055.1, from coordinate 3,324 downwards.
GTGCCAATCTGGTGGTAAATGACGAGGATACAAAGGAGATAGAATTTATCATCAAAAAAGGGCTTAATGACTACGAGACTCTTTTCGGACCTTATTTTGCCGCCCTGAAAAGATACTGGGGAGGTCACAGTCCGGTCTGATCAGCCGAACCGTCCGGTAATATAATCTTCAGTAAGCTGGTGATCGGGATTGGTGAATATCTGTTCGGTTTCACCGACTTCTATCAGATAACCCAGATGAAAATAGGCGGTTCTCTGCGAGATCCGGGCAGCCTGTTGCATGGCATGGGTAACAACGACTATAGAATACTGCTCCTTCAGTTCATTAATTAACTCCTCAATCTTGGCGGTAGCGATCGGATCGAGAGCGGAACAAGGCTCATCCATGAGAATCACTTCCGGATTTACCGCTATAGCCCTGGCAATGCAGAGGCGCTGTTGCTGGCCTCCGGATAGGCCGGTTCCCGGCTGTGCCAGTCTGTCCTTGACTTCCTGCCATAAGCCCGCCTTCCGCAGAGAAGTCTCTACTATCTCTTCCAGATCTCCTTTATTACCGGCAAGACCATGGATTTTGGGCCCATAAGCAACATTATCAAAAATGGATTTTGGAAAGGGGTTCGGCTTCTGGAATACCATACCTACCTCCCTTCTCAAGAGTACCACATCTTCACCAGGATCATATATATCCCGGTCATCCAGAGTTATGGTTCCGGTAACCTGACAACCTTCGATAATATCATTCATCCGGTTTAAACAGCGCAGGAAGGTTGATTTTCCGCAACCGGAAGGACCGATCATCGCCAGGACCTCATTCCTGGCGATATCAATACTTACATCCTTAATGGCTTCAGCAGCACCGTAATCATAATGAACACTTATCCCCCGGCAGGCCATCCTGGGATCATCCACAAAGGGTATGCCAATTGTCTGCCCGCTTTTCTTCCATTCCGCCAGCTTCTGGTCAACGTCGTTGCCTTCAGCCTTGACAGGCTTGGTCGACATTTCAGGCTGGCTTCCTACGTTCTCTGATTCAGGAGAGATGTTTGTTGTTGACTGCATATAATAAATAGTAATTTAATGGTTTCAAAAAGCACAAAAATGGCGGGAAGCTATGGTTGAATCACGACTTCCCGTAACCTCATCCTTAATTCCTTTAATCAGCCTGTGTTGACAAAGGTATCAGCTGGTTTATTCTTTTTCTCATCTTTTCTCTTTCAGCAGGGGGCATTGGGACCAAGCCCCGATTGGAAAGAACTCCCTCTTCCCCCCAGGTAGCGGGTTGGCTCCAAGATCTAAGATAGTCTTTCAGGCCCGGAATAAACTCGACATGTGCTTTTTTTACATAGAAATACAGGGAACGGGATACAGGATAATTTCCATCGCTAATATTTTCAAAAGATGGTTCCACCCCTTCAATGACCGCCCCATGAATACGGCCATAGTTCTGATCCAGAAAACTGTAGCCGAATATCCCCAGGGCATCCGGGTTACCATCCACCTTCTGGACAACCAGGTTATCATTCTCACCCGCCTGGATAAAATGACCGTCTTCTCTCATGGTGTGACAGATCCTCTCCCACCTGTTCTCATCCTCATCCTCAAGCTTTTCTATCCAGGGAAAAGTATTGGCACCCACCTCCATGACCAGTTCGGCGAAAGCATCCCTGGTACCGGAAGTCGGAGGCGGACCATACACCTCAATTTTCTTATCAGGTAAATCAGGATCAATTTCCTGCCATTTTTTATAAGGATTTTTTACCAGCTCCTCATTCCCCGAGGGTTCCGGGACTTTTTTGGCCAGGGCCAGAAATATTTCCCGGCGGGACAATTTAAAAACCGGAGCCTTACGGGAATTGGCCAGAACAACCCCGTCGTAACCTATCTTGACCTCAACGATTTCCTTGACCCCGTTCTCGCGGCACATCCTTATTTCCGAATTTTTGATAGCCCTGGAAGCATTAACGATATCCGGATGTTCATCGCCCACGCCCTGGCAGAATAGTTTCAGTCCCCCGCCGCTGCCGGTGGCCTCTATTTTAGGAGTAGAGTGATCCGTAATCTGCCCGAAACGTTCGGCAACGACTGTAGCAAAAGGATACACTGTGGATGAACCGACAACACTTATATAGTCACGGGCCGCCACAACCGGCTTAACACTGCAAAGGGCGATAAGGGTTGCAGCTGCCAATAGAATGGTTTTTTTAATCATATAACGAGACTCCTTCTTTATTAAAAATTAGAAGAAAAAATTAAACAAGCTTATTGCCATCATTATAAAACTGTACCTATGTCATAATACATGACTGTCAGAACATAGTTTAACTAATTTTATATTAATTAAGATAGTTACCACTGTTTCTCACATTTTTTTCTGAGCCAGACAGCTATGCCGTTCATAATGATTAGAAAAAGAAGCAGAACCATAATGGCGGCGGCGGTTTTTTCGACAAAAGCTTTCTCCGGACTACCCGCCCAGAGATAGATCTGAACCGGCAACACTGTGGCCGGATCAAAAAGGTTGTGCGGAATGTCTACAATAAAGGCTATCATACCTATCATCAACAAAGGGGCCGTCTCTCCCAGAGCCTGAGCCATGCCGATAATAGTACCGGTAAGCATGCCGGGCAGGGCCAGAGGAATAACATGATGAAAGACTGTCTGAACATGAGAAGCCCCTACTCCCAAGGCTGCCTCCCGGATTGAGGGGGGCACTGACTTAAGGGCCGACCTTGATGAAATTATGATGGTGGGCATGGTCATCAGGGTCAGGACCAGACCTCCTACCAGAGGTATGGAGCGGGGAAGACCGAAAAAATTGATAAACACGGCCAACCCCAGAAGACCGAAAACTATGGAGGGGACTGCTGCCAGGTTATTGACATTGATCTCGATCAGGTCGGTAAACTTATTACGGGGGGCGAATTCCTCCAGGTAAATAGCCGCTCCCACCCCTATGGGGAATGAGCAACAGAAAGTGACCAGAAGGGTGAACAGGGAACCATAGACCGCCCCTTTGATCCCGGCAAATTCCGGATTGCGGGAATCGCCATGCTTGAAAAAGAAGGTGTTAATTCTCTTATCAATCCTGCCCTGGTCCTTAAGGCTGTCCAACCAGTATGCCTGTTTATCCTTTATCCGCCTCCTGGTGCTTTCGACGCTCATATCAACCTTCCCTTTGAAATAAAGATCGACATCAGCGGAGGCAGGCAGCCAGATCTCCTGTCTGGTGCCCACGAGATCCGGGTTGCCGGTTACCTTGCCCCGGAGAAGAGAGGGAGCCTTACCGCTTACCAGGCTGTACAGTTGGCGTCTGTCCAGGCGGTCC
>JBKHJR010000054.1:0-19685 GCA_046537975.1 Desulfurivibrionaceae bacterium | reverse complement strand
GATCTGGCCCATGGCGGTCATCTGACCCATGGCAGTCCGGTTAATTTTTCCGGCCAGCTCTATGACGTTGCCTTTTACGGGGTCAATCGAGAGACCGAGATGATAGATATGGAAGAAGTTGCCCGTATCGCCCGTAAGGAAAAACCCAAGATGATCGTGGCCGGAGCCAGTGCCTACCCCAGGGAACTCGATTTCGCCGCTTTTCGCAGGATAGCCGATGAAGTAGGGGCTCTGCTTCTGGTGGATATGGCCCACATTGCCGGTTTGATTGCTGCTGGAGTTCATCCGACCCCGGTACCACATGCCCAGTTCGTAACCACCACTACCCATAAGACCATGAGAGGGCCCAGGGGAGGGCTTATCCTGGCTGAGGAAGAGTACGGCAAGAAGCTGAACAGCCAGATTTTCCCGGGTATCCAGGGGGGACCGCTTGTTCATGTAATAGCTGCAAAGGCTGTAAGTTTTAAGGATGCCATGACTGATCGTTTTAAAATTTATCAGCAGCAGGTGGTTAAAAACGCCCAGGCCCTGGGACAGGCTTTAAACGATTTAGGCTTCAGAATCGTTTCCGGTGGCACTGATAACCATCTGCTCCTGATTGATTTGAATGATAAGAATATTACCGGCAAAGAGGCTGAAGAGGTTCTGGAATTAGCTGGTATTACGGTCAATAAAAATGCCGTTCCTTTTGACACCCAGAGCAAATTTGTAACAAGCGGGATTCGTCTGGGAACCCCTGCTTCCACCACTCGGGGCATGAAGGAGAAAGAGATGAGGCAGATAGCTGAGTGGATCAATCGGGCGGTGGAGAATAAAGGGGATAGAAAAGAACTTGATGCCATAAACCGGGAAATAAAAGAATTCTGCAGTAATTTCCCGCTTCATGCCGGATTTGAAGAATAGATGACTGAAGAAACGGTCAGAAGACCCTCCTGGCTTGAATATTTTATGGCCATAACCGAACTTGTGGCCCAGCGCTCCACTTGTACAAGACGGAGGGTTGGTGCAGTACTTGTACGTGACAAGCATATTATTTCCACGGGTTACAATGGAGCGCCTTCCGGCATAAGGCATTGCCGGGAAGTAGGCTGCCTGCGGGAACAACATTATGTGCCTTCCGGGGAAAGACATGAACTCTGCCGGGGTCTTCACGCCGAACAAAACTCCATTATCCAGGCCGCCCTGCACGGTATCAGTGTCCAGAATGCCACGGTTTTCTGCACCAACATGCCCTGTTCCATATGCAGCAAGATGTTGATTAATTCCCGGATTAAGGCTATTTATTATAAGGAGGGATATACTGATCCTTTAACCTCATCTCTTTTGGCTGAGGCTGATATCCCCTTAATTAAAACTGAAGAATGATTCTGATTCTACCCGCCTGTAACAGGCTTAAGTTCGGGACTATTTATTTTTTCCTGCCATGAAATGTCCATACTGCGGTGATCTGGAAAACAAGGTTGTTGATTCCCGCCTCAACAAGGATTACACTATAACCCGTCGTCGTCGGGCCTGTCTTTCCTGCGGCAGTCGCTTCACAACCTATGAACGCCTTGAAGTAACTGTTCCCATGATGGTGAAAAAAGACGGACGCCGGGAGCCCTGGGATCGTGATAAGATTTTGAACGGGTTGAAAAAGGCCTGTGAAAAAAGGCCGGTATCCATGGCTCAGATCGAGGATTTTGTGGACAGACTGGAGCAGCAGTTTCAGGATATGGGAGAAAAAGAAGTCCCGGTTCGTCTGGTTGGTGCCCGGATTATGGAGATGCTGCGGGACATGGATGAAGTGGCGTACGTCAGATTCGCTTCGGTCTATCGGCACTTCAAGGACATTAATGAGTTTATGGATGAATTGAAACTACTTTTAAATAACAAGGATGAGTAAAAAGGCAGCCGACGGCTCCGATCAGGCCTTTATGGAAATTGCTCTAAGGCAGGCCGGAAAAGGCCTGGGGCGGACTTCCCCTAATCCTTGCGTGGGAGCGGTTATTGTCAAGGACGGCCGGGTCGTTGCCACGGGATGGCATACCAGGGCAGGGGAACCCCACGCAGAGATTGTTGCTTTGAAAAAGGCCGGAGCCCGGGCCAGGCAAGCGACAATTTATGTAACCCTTGAACCCTGTAATCATACCGGACGCACCCCGCCGTGTACCAAGGCGATAGTAGAAAGCGGCATCAGCAGGGTGGTGACCGCCATGGATGATCCAAACCCCTTGGTTTCAGGGCAGGGGAACGCTTATCTCGAATCTCAAGGTATCGCCGTGACCACCGGTGTCCTGGAGGATAAAAGCCGTAAGCTCAATCTGCCTTTTGAAAAGGTGATAACCACCGGACTGCCCTGGATCGTATTAAAGGCCGGAGTAAGTATGGACGGCCGCATTGCTCCGTCCGGCGGTAAAAACTGCTGGATTACCGGAGAATCATCCCGGCGGCAGGTACACCGAATGAGAGACCGGCTGGATGCTATACTGGTCGGCAGCTCCACCGCTTTGATTGATGATCCTTCCCTCAATGTTAGGCTCGGCAGCAGTAAAAGCAGCGATCCCCTCCGGCTGGTACTCGACACTCATCTGGCGCTTTCTCCCCGGGCCAGGATGTTAAACGGCAGATCAGGGAGCGGAACCTGGATTTTCTGCGGGCCTGAACCGGACGAAAAAAAGGCTGAAGAGCTGGAAAGGGCTGGGGCAAGGGTTGTCCCCAGTGATCTGAATGAAGATGGGCACGTTGATATATACTATGTTATGCGCTATCTGGCCGGTGAAGGAATCAACAGTGTCCTGGTTGAAGGTGGCGGCGGAATTCATACTGAATTTTTAAGAAGGGATCTGGTTGACCGCATTAACCTTTTTTTTGCCCCGATTTTTCTGGGAGCCCATGCAGTGCCGTTAGTTGCCGATTTAGGGTTGGCTTCCCTAACTGAATCCCGGCGATTCAAAATTGAAAAGAGCAGACGGTTCGGAGACGATATCATGGTGGAACTGGCAAGGGAACAAGAACTATAAATTTGATGTGTCGAAAACTTAATCCATCTAATTCTTGAACCGTGTAATTCTTAATTTCTAATTAAAAAAAATGTTTACCGGTATTATCCAAGGCAGAGGCACCCTGAGGGAGAAAACCAATTCCGGCGGAGGGATGATTTTCGGAATTGAAGCCGATTTTGATCTGACCGATCCCGAGATAGGTGAATCCATCGCCTGTAACGGGGTATGTCTGACAGCCAGAGAAATCTCCGGCAATTTTTTCAGGGTTGATGTCTCTTCGGAAAGTCTCTCCCGGACCAATTTGGGAAGCCTCGCGGTTGGCAGTAAAATGAATCTTGAGCGGGCTCTCAGGCTTTCCGACCGTTTGGGAGGGCATCTGGTCAGCGGCCATGTGGACAGTACTGCCGGGATTCTGAACCGGGTAGAAGAAGCTGAATTTATTAAATTCTATTTCAGGGTGCCTTCCGGGCTTGACCGATACCTGGTTGAAAAGGGAGGCGTCGCTGTTGACGGGATCAGCCTGACTGTGAATGAGTGTAACGAAAATTCTTTCTCCGTAGCGGTAATTCCTCACACTCTGTCCATGACCATTCTTATGGAGCGGCGTAAAGGTGATCTGGTCAATATTGAAGTCGACATGATCGGCAAGTATGTAGAGAAACAACTCAGGCCTTATGGTTCTGAGGATAAGGAAAAGATCTCCAGAATCAACTCTGCCTTTCTGGCTGAGCATGGTTTTATCAATAATAGATAATTTGTTCTAATAATGGTTCAGGAAGCGGGTTATTACAGATTCGTCTTCCATAAAATGTGATAAAAAAAGACACAGGGAATGAATTTCATACCTGATTGAGGTTTTGTGATATGGCAGTCAATACAATAGATGAAGCCCTGGAAGATATCAGGGCAGGCAAAATGGTCATTCTGGTTGATGACGAAGACCGGGAAAATGAAGGTGATCTCTGCATGGCTGCGGAAAAAGTGACCCCTGAAGCCATTAATTTCATGGCCACCCATGGTCGGGGACTTATCTGTCTTCCTTTGACTCCGGATCATCAGGAGAAGCTGCAGATTCCTCTTATGGTCCGCGATAACCAGTCTCCATTTGAGACAGCTTTCACCTTGAGCATTGAGGCCAGAGAAGGGGTGACCACCGGGATCTCAGCAGCTGACCGGGCCCATACCATCCTGACTGCTGTTGCCCCTGATGCCAAACCGGAAGATCTGGTGTCCCCGGGGCATATTTTTCCGTTGCGGGCCCGGCGTGGAGGAGTTTTGGTCAGGACGGGCCAGACCGAAGGTTCTGTTGACCTGGCCAGACTGGCCGGGCTTAATCCGGCAGGAGTTATCTGCGAGGTTATGAAGGATGACGGGACTATGGCCCGCCTCCCTGATCTGGAGGTTTTTGCGGAAGAACATGACCTCAAGATTATCACGGTTGCCGACATCATTGCCTATCGGATCAAGAATGATTCCCTTGTCCACCGGGCTGCAGAGACCAGACTGCCGACCTGTTACGGCGGAGAGTTCAAGGCTATTGTTTATACCAATGACGTAGATGACCATGAGCATCTGGCCTTGGTTAAGGGAGAAATTGATCCTGAGGAAGATATCCTGGTCCGGGTGCATTCCGAGTGTCTTACCGGCGACGTTTTCGGTTCCACCCGCTGCGACTGCGGGGGCCAGCTTCAAAGAGCCATGCGGATGGTGGAAAAAGAAGGTCTAGGCATTATCCTTTACATGCATCAGGAGGGCCGGGGCATCGGACTGGTGAACAAGCTGAAGGCTTACGCCCTTCAGGATCAGGGATATGATACTGTTGAGGCCAACCAAAAGCTGGGTTTTAAGTCCGATTTGCGTGATTATGGCATAGGTGCCCAGATTCTTCGAGACTTAGGGGTCAGAAAGATGAAGGTTCTGACCAACAACCCTAAAAAGATCGTAGGCCTGGAAGGCTACGGTATTCAGGTTACCGATCGGGTAAGAATAGAAATGGATCCTGTTCCGGACAATATCGGTTACCTGCGCTGCAAGAAAGATAAGATGGGTCATCTGTTGGAAAATACTTAAAAGGTTTCATATCTTAGGCTTAGGTGGGAAATCTGAACCTTAAAGTTTGAGCTTGATATATAGGAGTTAATTATGCCGCAATACCTGGAAGGAAATCTTAATGCTGAAGGCAAGAAATTCGGGATCATCGTTTCCCGTTTCAATTCCTTCATGGCCGAACGTTTACTTGACGGTTCCCTTGACACACTGACCCGTTCCGGGGCCGTAGACAGCGATATTGATGTGGCCAGGGTACCGGGAGCCTGGGAGATTCCTGCGCTGGCCCGGAAGATGGTGAATTCGGAGCGTTATGACGCTGTAATCTGCCTGGGTGTTATTATTCGGGGCTCTACTCCTCATTTCGATTTTGTTGCCAACGAATCAGCCAAAGGCATAGCCCAGGTAGGTATGGAAACCGGGATCCCGGTTATCTACGGAGTACTTACTACTGATACCATGGAGCAGGCAATTGAGCGGGCAGGTTCCAAGGCCGGAAATAAAGGTTCTGATGCCGCCTCTGCTGCTATTGAAATGGTTAATCTCTTCAGTAAATTATAATGGGGTTGCGCCGTAAATCCCGGGAGCTTGCTCTTCAGTGTCTTTATCAGGTGGATCAGGGGGGAGAGACTGAAGATGCTGTTGAGATCATTAGATCCCATTTTGAGGTAAATGACAGATCAGTTCCTTACGTCCGGGAACTGGTGGACGGTATAAATACCCACCTGGATGAACTGGACAGAATCCTGAACAAGTATTCCCGGCACTGGCGGGTGAACCGGATGTCTGTAATAGACCGCAATCTTCTGAGGATCGCGGCCTATGAAATGCTTTATAAAGATGAAGTCCCCGGTTCCGTGGCGATTAACGAAGCGGTGGAAATCGCCAAGCGCTACAGTTCTGATGACAGTGCCGCCTTTATCAACGGCATCCTTGATGCTGTACTGGAAGGAGTAAGGCGTGAGGTATGAGGGGAAAGGTTTTCAAAAGGTGCCTTAAGCCCTGACCCCTGCGCCTTATGCCCTGAAACCTTTTACCCTTAGCCCCCTTTCTCTTATGTCAGGCAAAGACAAATCCCCAACAATCAGGCAGGAAGTAACAGGTATAATCTCTTTTGCCGCAGGTCTTTTTCTGTTGTTCTGCCTGGTAAGTTTCAACATGTCCTCAGCTCCCCAGGTATCAGCGGACAATCTAGGGGGTGCGGTGGGCAGTTTCTTGTCAACGCTGCTTTTCAATTTTATGGGCATCAGCTCTTTTTGGGCTCCTATCCTTCTGTTTATCCTCAGTTTCACCGCCTTTTTCTCAGTTGCCTCTGTACAGCGCTTTCCCTTCGTGATAGCAGGAGTTACCGGCTTGCTTCTCTCCAGTTCCGCCCTTTTCGGAGCTTTTGATTCCTCCACTCTGTATCTGTTGGGGAAGAACTATCCATTGGGCGGTTATCTCGGCAATTTTCTTTTCGGTCTGAGTTCCGCCTATCTGGGTGGGGCCGGGGCAATTCTTATTTTTTCGGCCCTTTTTCTGCTCTCTGTTATGGCCGTTCTCAATTTTTCTCTTTATCAATGGGGTAAAAGGCTATTCAATTTTTGCCGCATTCTCTTTATTAAAATCAAGAAGGCTATTTTGTTGGTTTCTTTGCTAAAACCTGCCAACAGACAGGGCAAAATGAGTGGTAATCCCCTGGGAAAACAGGTGGATATCACAGAGAAAGGGAAAAAGGGCGGAAAAGCTGAACAGGCAGCGGAAGCTCCCGTGCTTCAACCGCCTGCAGTACCTCAAGTTAACGAACCGGCCCGTATATTGACGGAGCCGGAAGAAAAAGAATTCCAGCCTGTCCAGATCGCCGGCGGTATGTACAGGCTACCCGGTCTGCAGATTCTGGATAAGCCTGAAAAAAATGAGCAGAAAGTGGACCGGGAGCAGTACCTCCAGGTCAGCAACAAGCTGGAAGAGACTTTGAATAGTTTCGGGGTCAAGGGGAATGTTACCGGCATCTCCCCGGGGCCGGTGGTGACTACCTATGAGTTTGCTCCGGCCCCCGGGGTAAAGATAAGCAAGGTAGTCAACCTGGCTGATGACGTAGCCCTGAAACTAAAAACCGCCAGTGTCAGGATCGTCGGTTCCATTCCCGGTAAGGCGGCCTTGGGGATCGAGGTGGCCAATCCGGATCGCGAAGTTGTCCATATAAGGGATATTCTGGCTACGGAGGATTATCAGAAGAGTAAGTCCAGGCTGACTATGGCTCTGGGCATGGATGTGGTCGGCAATCCGGTTACCGCAGATCTTGGCAAAATGCCCCATCTCCTCATAGCCGGGGCCACCGGTGCCGGTAAGAGCGTGGCCATTAATACCATTATCTGCAGTATCCTGTTCAAGGCCACTCCGGATGAGGTCCGTCTCCTGCTCATTGATCCCAAGCGGATAGAACTTTCAGGCTATGAGGATATCCCCCATCTTCTCCATCCGGTGGTGGCTGATCCCAAGATGGCAAGCAGGGCCCTGCAGTGGGCGGTGAAGGAGATGGAAAGGCGGTACAGCCTGCTGGAGGAAATGAAGGTTAAGAGCTTCACCAATTACAACAGGGTAGCTGAAGAGAAGCTTCCCTATATTGTCATTATTATTGATGAGCTTGCTGATCTGATGATGGTTTCTTCAAGTGAGGTTGAAACTTCCGTGGCCAGGCTGGCCCAGAAAGCCAGGGCTGCGGGAGTACACCTGATTCTGGCTACTCAAAGACCGTCCGTGGATGTCCTCACCGGTCTGATAAAGGCCAATTTCCCCACCAGGATGTCTTTCAAGGTGAGCTCCAAAGTAGATTCCCGGACAATTCTGGATGGCAGCGGGGCTGAACATCTGCTCGGGGCCGGAGATATGCTCTTTCTGCCTCCAGGGGCTGCCAGACTGCAGCGGATCCACGGTGCCTTTATCTCTGAGAAGGAATCGGAGAGGATTGTGGATTTCCTCAAGGAGCAGGGTATTGCCCAATACGATGAGACCGTAATCAAGAGTGTGGAGGAAAATGGCGCCGCTGAGGGCGAGGCCGGAGAGGAAGATTATGATGAAAAGTATGATGAGGCTGTGGAGATTGTCTGTGATACCGGCCAGGCCTCGATCTCTATGATTCAGCGCCGGCTGCGCATAGGTTATAACCGGGCGGCGCGGATTATCGAGACCATGGAAAGGGAAGGAGTGATTGGTCCGGCGGACGGGGCCAAGCCCAGAGAAGTACTGGTCAGAAAAGAGTATTAGTGTCCAGATTTATCGACACAGGTACGGACGGTCATGTTCACACCCGATTGTGCGGTCATGCCAAAGGGGAGATGGAAGAGTATGTTCTGGCTGCCTTAAAAAAGGGATTGTCGGGAATTGTTTTTTTGGAGCACTTTGAGACAGCTGTTTCTTATTTTGAGACTACCTGGTTGAGTCGGGATGATTTCAGGGTTTATCAGGAAGAGCTTCAGCGCCTGCAGGAAAAGTACGATGGCCGGATAGCCATAGGTATAGGGGTGGAGGCAGGCTATAATCCCGATCGTATCAAGGAGATAAAGTCATTCCTGAAGACCTTTTCCTGGGACAGGATCGGTCTTTCCTATCACTATTTAAAGCTGGAAGACGGCCGGCACGTCAATATGGTGAGTGGCAAGGCGGTCAACATCGAACAGCTTGCTGAAAGAGGAGCGGGACGGGTAATAGAGGAATACCTGACAGGTCTGCTGGAGGCGGTGAAGCAGCTTGATGCAGATGTGGTCTGTCACCTGGATGCGGTTATGAGGCATAATCAGGGTGCGGTTTTCAGTCAGAGCCATTATGACTTGGTTCTGGCGATCTTCAGGGTCATGGCTGAGAAGGAAATGGCCCTGGAGATAAATACTTCCGGATATCCGCTTAGAGGCACACCCTATCCGGCCCCGGAAATTATAAGTATGGCTCTGGATATGGGCATCAGGCTTGCTCCGGGATCTGATGCCCACAAGCCCCGTGACGTGGGGCGCTGTTTTGAAAAGCTGCCCGGGTTTTTACAGGAAATATCCAATCCTATTCAGCCTTGATGATCAGGGGTATAGCGTGAGTACTTCTGGAAATAGTTTGAGTGCTGCCTAAGGACCAGTCTTTTACTTCCAGCTTGTCGCCTAATTTTTTGTTGATCTCTTCCACCAACCCTTTAATATTGATTATGGGATGCCGGCTGAATACTTCGGGTAGGCCGTAGGTCAGGTTGCAAGCCAGGCATTTACCCGGCCGTTCGCTCAACTCGAGCTGAAAATAGAGCTCTTTTTTGTCCGGTGAGTAATCCTGAAATTTCAGAGTGATATCATAGGATCCCTCAGAAGCGTCACCGAACATGGCATCAAAAAACTCATCTGCGCGTTCGGCGGGAAACAGGCCGGCACAGACGTCCTGGCTGAAAACATTTTTTATTTCATCCGACATGGTATTTCACCTTTAATATTCTTATTCTTAGAGAAGGACTTACAGAGTTATATTTGATCAGAATTTATCATCGTTTTTTTTGTTTGCAACCTTAATCGGAATCATGATAGAGGTCTGTAGTTCGCCTCTCTGGATGACAGAGATGAAAGCCTTTCTTCAAACAACTTATAGTAACAGAAGCTTATGAGTTCATCAATAACAGACTCCGGCCTTAATCCTGCCCAGATGGAAGCCGCGACTACCATAGAGGGGCCGGTACTGGTTATTGCCGGGGCCGGAACCGGCAAAACCCGGACCCTGGTCTATCGTCTGGCCTATATGGTGGAACAGGGGGTTGCTCCGGGACAGATTCTTCTCCTTACCTTTACCCGAAGGGCGGCCCAGGAGATGACAGGCAGGGCTGCTCTGCTGATGGATCAATCCTGCCAGGGGGTGATGGGAGGAACCTTTCACAGCGTGGCCAACATCCTGCTTCGCCGCTACGGCCACTACAAGGGATATGCCCCTAACTTTACCATCCTGGACCGGGGCGAGGCTGAAGGCGTAATCAATCTCCTTAAATCTTCCCTGGAGTTGGGGGGCCGTGGTAAAAAATTTCCCACCAAGAGAGTCGTCCTTAATATGTTGAGCGGCGCGGTTAACAAGGCCCTGGATCTGGAAACTCTTGTCCTGGAGCAGTATGAGCATTTACAGGAATTCCTGCCCGATATCCTGCAGATAAAGAAGCACTATGACAAGTTCAAGATGGAGCACAATCTGATGGATTATGATGATCTGCTCATCAATTTCCGGGATATCCTGACCGATAATGTAGAGGTACGGCAGGAAGTCTCCGACCGTTTCCGCTATGTCATGGTGGATGAGTATCAGGATACCAACCATATCCAGGCCGAAATCGTCAGATTAATAGCTAAAGACCATAATAATATCATGGTGGTCGGAGATGACAGCCAGTCCATTTACAGTTTCCGGGGGGCTGATTTTCGTAATATCATGGATTTTTCCCGCCATTTTCCCGGGACCAGGATAATCCGTCTGGAAGAGAACTATCGCAGCAGCCAGTTTATCCTCGAGGCAACAAACCCTATTATAGCGGCAAGCCGGGAAGGATACAGAAAGACCCTGTTCAGTTCCATAAGGGGAGGAAGTCCTCCTTTCCTTTATCGGGCCGATGATGAGCAGAAAGAGGCCGGTTTTATTTCAGGCCGGATAAGGGAGCTCCGGCAGGAAGGCAAATCCCTGGGGGAGATCGCCGTACTTTTTCGTTCCGGCTTCCATTCCTATAAGCTGGAACTGGAATTGAACAAACACGGGATCGATTTTGAAAAAAGAGGGGGGCTCAAGCTTACTGAATCAGCGCATATCAAGGATATACTCGCCTACTTCCGGGTTATGGTCAATCAGGAGGATCAACTGTCCTGGAACCGTATACTGCTGCAGCTCCCCAAAGTGGGCCCAAAGACAGCGGTCAGGATCAGTGACCTGTTGAAAACCGCAGACGATCCCCTGCAGGTTCTGGAAAATTATAAAGCCGGCAAAGCCTGGCAGGAGTACCTGACTGATCTGGTGGCAATGCTCGGAAGACTCGCCGGAAAGGAGCCTGCTGCCCAGTTTGATATTGCCCTGGATTACTACAATCCCCTCCTGGAGCAAATTTATCCGGACGATTATCCCCGTCGTCGCCAGGATTTAGAACACCTTCGTGGTATTATAAGTGATTACAGCGAAATGCAGTCTTTTCTCGATTATGTAACCCTGGATCCCCCGGAGTCCGGCCTGAATCCGGGCGGCCAAACAGGCCCGGATACCGTGGTTCTCTCTACCATTCATTCCGCCAAGGGCTTGGAATGGGATACGGTTTTTATAATAGGACTTGCTGAAAACAGGTTCCCTTCTCCTTATGCCGCCACAGACCCCCATCAGTTTGAAGAGGAGAGACGTCTGCTTTATGTTGCCGCCACCAGGGCTAAATCTGCCCTCTACCTGACCTATCCCCGTTTGACCAAAGGCAGGGACCAGGTTTTCCAATCTGCCTCTCTCACCCCTTTTCTGGCAGAACTGCCCGGCGGTCTTTTGCAGCCCTACCATAATGTTTCTTCTCCCGCTTCCAGGAAACAGTCGGCTCCAAATACTGTACAGTCAAGAGGGGAGGCGGGAGAGGCCGTTCAATCAACCGCCGAAAAAGAGACCCGGAAAGGGGACAGGGTAAGACATCCTTTTTTCGGAGAAGGAGAGGTTACTTTTGTTTACAATCCGAGCAAGGTGACCGTTCATTTCCATCGTCACGGCTCCAAAACCCTGCGCCTCGACTATACCAGGCTTGATATCCTGAATTAGGATAAGGATCCAGGTCCGGGATTTTCTGTTTCCTTAATTCTGGGGCCGTGTTCATGGAGCAGAGAAGCAGACTTTACAAGTCTGATTCTGGTGACTATCGTTGGATGCAGTAAAGGGTCCTGTTCCATCCATTGTAAAAATTCCCGATGCTTAAGGATGCCTGTATATAACAGGATGCTATTGAGAAAATTGACCTGTTTCGCACCATTGTTCAAGGAGGTTATTTATGAAGCATAAAGGTGATTATCATATGGAAGATAAAGGCAAAACCCGATCTCCTGAAGAAATGAAGGAGATTTTTGAAGCCCTGGCAGACCAGGTCAACAAGGGTGAGATCACTGTTGGGGAAAATACAGTGGAAGTCGCTGGTTCCTATTTTCTTCGAAGCAGGGCCCGGGTCAAAAAAGGAAGCCTGGAGTACCAGATTTCTTTTGAAGCTGATCTCCCTGGTGGCAGGCATGAAGAAGGCCGCCCGGATGAAAAAAAACAGGAATCCTTGAAGGGCAATCCCTCCGGCAAGAAAGAGCGTGAGAGGATCAAGAAGGAGATGAAGCCCCTCTGGAAGGAGATTGTTACCCGGATAGAGGCGGGGGAAAGCCCTGATCAAAAGGTTTCGCAGCAGATGATGAAGTTGTGCACTGATTATGACAACTGGGTGGAAGAAAACTGTAAAGAAGACTGGAATAATTGTAAGTTAAAACTGGAGAGATGTCTTGAGGCGGCAGGTAATGGCGTCCATGATGAAGCAGGCCGTCTTATGACGGAGGTAAAGGGGCTTGTCAAAGACTGTCATGACAAGTATAAGTAGCAGCATGAAAAATATAAGAAATAAAAAATCATTTCCTATAACTTGCGAACTACGGATCTGGCCTTGAACCTTATTTTTCAGGAGGGAAAATATGAAAGTGAAGATCACCTATTGTGCTCAATGAAATTATAAACCCAGGGCTTCCAGGCTGGAAGCTGAACTTCGGGAAAAATATGATGCTGATGTTGAGTTGATCCCCGGTTCAGGCGGGGTCTATGAGATAGAGGTGGATGGTAAGGAGATCTTTTCCAAAAGCAAGTTGAAGCGCTTCCCTGAAGAAGGGGAGATTGAGAATCTGATCTCCAACAGCACTTGACCTGATACCTGACAACCAAAGTGAGAATCCCCCGGCAGTTATTAAGTAAGAGGTTCACAGCCTTAACGAAGATCAGCCTGGTCGTTATCTGGGTTGTTCTTTTCGGTCTTCTACTGGAAAGAGACTACTTTGTCAAATCTCCGCAGGTCCGGGAGGAGGCGGAGGTCTTGGCCCGGGCCCGGGAAGAGAGTTTTCTGGGAGTCCATTTTCAGGATGAGCGGATCGGCTTTGTCAGGAATCGTTTCAGTAACACGGAAAAAGGGGATATTCATCTCGATCAGGAGGCCCATCTTGTCCTTAATATCCAGGGCCGTGAATACCCTGTTGAGTTGAAAGGAGAGGCCCTTCTTTCTTCCGGTTATCTTCTCAGAAGCTTTTCTTTCCGGCTTAATTCCACTTTTTACCGTTCCACCATAGAAGGTGAGGTGAAGGGAGAGGATCTCTATCTGCAGATAAGTACCGGCAAGGATACCATCAACCGGACCCTCCACCTGGACTCCCGGCCTTTTATCTCAACCAACCGGAGGGATTATCTTCTGAGAGGTTCCCTGGAAGAAGGCGACAGAATCAGGGTCCCTTACTTCGATCCCTTCAGCCTTTCCCTGCAGGATACCACGGTAATTTATAAGGGCAGAGAAAAACTGGTAATCAACGGCCGGGTCCGGAATCTCCACCGGTTTCAGGAAACCTTTGCCGGTATACGGGTAAGCAGCTGGTTAAACGATAAGGGGGATGTGGTTAAGGAGGAATCCCCGGCCGGTTTTACTTTTGTCTCTGAGCCCGAGTTCCAGGCCCGGGACATCAGGGGAGCTGACACGGAGCTGCTCAGCTCCGTGTCAGCTCCCCTGATTAAGGGGAAGATGCCGAATTTAGGAAGTCGATCCCGGATCAGCTACCGCCTTCATCTCCCGAAATCCGAGGATTTTGACCTGCAGGGCGGCCGCCAGTCTTTCAGCCCGTCTTCGGGTCGTTATGGTAAAGCAGACCATGAAACATCCATGGAGGCGGACACCGGTGTTCTTACTATAGAAAAGGAAGTTGTTCCCGAACAGGAGGCCCTTTTCTGTAAAAATAAAAAAGAGTATCTCCAGGCCACGCCCTATATCCAGGCTGATCATCATAAAATCAAATCAAAGGCTCAAGAAATTGTCTCCAGGGAAGAACCTCCCTTAAGTCAGGTCAAAAGTATCACGGAATGGGTCTACAACTATCTGGACAAAAAGCCGGTGATCGGTATTCCGGATGCAGTTACTACCCTGGCCGGAGGCAGGGGGGACTGTAATGAACATGCCGTGCTTTTTGCCGCCCTGGCCAGAAGTGCGGGCATTCCTGCCAGGATAGCAGCCGGGGTTACTTTCACCGTACCTTCGGCAAGTTATGGCAAGGTCGATGAGGAAGCACCCACTAAAAACGGGGCCTTTTACTATCATGCCTGGAATGAAGTGTGCCTGGACGGCAGATGGTTGAGCCTGGACAGTACCAGGAATCAGGTACCCGCAGACCTCGGCCATATAAAATTTATCCAGGGGGATCTTGAAGGGCAGGTCAGGATAGGGGCCCTGTTGGGTAAATTGAAGGTCGAGGTTCTGGATTAGGGGTTAGTCTTGATCATCGAGAATTCAGGACCTTATTTGCAGGTTGGGGCTATCTGTACAGGTATGCGATAAGTTGATAGTTAATCTCGAGACAGCATGGATGTTGATAAAAGTATAAAGAGCAGATAATGACGTCTAACGATCAGGATATCCTCAGTATCCGGGAACTCAGTAAGAAATTCGGAACCTATCAGGCGGTGAACCGGGTCAGCCTCTCCGTGCGATCCGGACAGATCGTTGGTTTTCTGGGACCCAACGGAGCAGGCAAGACCACTACCATAAAGATTGCAGCCGGACTGCTGAAGCCGGACAGCGGTGCGGTTGGAATCGCCGGCCATGATATGGCCCATGAGCCGGCCCGGGGCAAGCAGAAAACCGGTTACATCCCTGACCGTCCCTATCTTTATGAAAAATTGACCGGCGAAGAATTTCTCCAGTTTACAGCCAGTCTCTATAATGTCCCGGAAAAGAGATATCATGAACACAGCGAGCGGCTGCTGGATCTCCTTGATCTCACAGAATGGCGCCATCATCTGATAGAGAGTTTTTCCCACGGTATGCGTCAGAAATTGATCATAACCGCCGCTTTTATGCCGGATCCGCCTCTGATCCTTGTTGATGAACCCATGGTGGGACTTGACCCCAAGGGCGCCAGAATTGTTAAGGAACTTTTCCGGGAACATGCCAGAAGAGGTGGGGGGATTTTTCTTTCCACCCATTCCCTCGAGGTTGCCGAGGAGCTCTGTGATTATATAGCCATAATCCTCAAAGGCGCTATCAGGAGCCAGGGGCTCCTGAGTGACCTGCGCCGGGAAGCCAAAGTGCACGACACCGGGCTGGAGGAAATCTTTTTGCAGTTAACCGGCACCCCGGAACTGAGTGAAGTAATCAAGTCTCTGCAGAATGACTGAAATATGCGGCTGATCCTGCTGAAACCCTTCTGGTATTCCCTGCGCAACCGTTTTTTCCCGGGAAAGGGCGGCCTGTCCCTGAAATCCTTGGCGGTAGCGGTTTTCTGTCTTGTCCTTTGTGTTGTTATTTATCAGGTTTCCCTTAAATCCATAGGTTATTTCCACAGTCAGAGTCAGCTGGGGATTATTCTCAGTCTCAAGATCTTTCAGATGGCCTGGATAATCATTTTTGCCATGCTGGTCTTTTCCTGTCTGGTATCAGCGGTCTCCTCCCTTTTTTTGTCCCAGGACAACGAAATAATATTCAGTGCTCCTGTAACTCCGGAAAGTCTCTATTTCATGCGTTTTGTCACCATCACCGCCCAGACTTCCTGGATGATGGTTCTCTTTTCCCTGCCGGTATTTACCGCTTTCGGCCAGATCTTCAAGGGAGGGATCCTCTATCTGCCCCTGATGCTTTTCGCCCTGGTGTCTGTAGCCCTGACCGCAGTGGGAATAGGCTTGATCATTACCATTATCCTGGTTAATCTCTTCCCGGCCAGAAATACCAAGGACATTGTCTTTTATCTGTCTCTCTGTTTTGCGGTGTTCCTCTATATAATTATCCGCCTGATCAGGCCTGAAGAACTGGCAAATCCGGAGAGCTTCGGCAGCTTTATCAACTATCTCTCCGGAATTTCCGGACCGGCAGGCCCTTTTGTGCCCGGAGGATGGGCGGCTGATTTTCTGACTTTCTACCTGAGGGAGCGGACAATAGACTGGCTTTTGCTGGCCTTGCTGACAGTCACCCCCTTGAGTCTATTTTTCTGCGGGGAATGGCTGATGAGGGCAATGTTTTTCCCCGGCTACACCAAGGCCCAGGAATCGTTCGGCGGATACAGAAAGTTCGGAGGGCGGCGCAGATATTTGCCTTCGCCAGTTAAATGGCTGCTTAGAAAAGAGTTCAAGACCTTTCTCCGTGATTCCGGGGAATGGTCCCAGCTTTTTATGATCGGCGCCCTGGTGGCGGTCTATCTCTACAATTTCAAGGTACTGCCGGTGGAGCGCGGTTTCTGGGAGGAAGAATACCTCACCAACCTTATATCTTTTCTTAATATCGGCCTTACCGGTTTTGTCATCACTTCCCTGGCGGCCAGATTCGTTTTCCCTTCCATCGGCGCCGAAGGCGGCGCCTTTTTCATTATCCGCTCTTCTCCCCTGAGTATAGGTCGGTTTGTTTTCTGGAAGTTTGTGTTCTACAGCATTCCTCTGACTATTTTGTCCGTGATTCTGGTCCTGGTCTCTGATTATCTTTTAAAGATACAGGGTCCCATCTGGTGGATTTCCTTGGCTGTCACCACAGTCATGACTCCGATTATAACAGCCCTGGCTCTTGGTTTCGGTATGATATACGCTGACTTTAAATCGGAGAGCAAGGCCGCCGCCATCGGAAGCTGGGGCGCTGTTATTTTCCTGCTGACCTCGCTTACCCTGGAGGGTCTTGTTCTTTGCGCTGGAGGCTATCCCTCTTATCTGGTTACCAGAAAATGGCTGGCCGGAGTATCAATGACGGCTTCAGATATCCTGGCATTGCTGTGCTGGGCCGTCTTCTCTCTTTTATTGTCCGCCGGGCTGCTGTATTATTTTTTAAAAAAAGGAGTTAACAGGCTATCCGGCTGTACCGGTTGAGTAAGCCATCGGAAAATTTTTGTGTTATTGCCGGATTCTTAATCCGCTGTTTAAGCCATTACTTCATATATATGATATGATAAAATGGTGAAGGGAAGGGAGGTTGATGATTTCTGATCTGCTGTTTTTTACTCATTGGCCACCCGGCTGGATTTAATTTACTATCCTGAAGATTCAGAACAGCATATATGAAAAAAAGGTTACCGCAAGGGGAGACTTGACATGAAGATCGCCTGTATATTGGGAAGTCCCAGAAAAGATGGTAATAGTGCGACAATCGCTGATCATTTTCTCAGGACTGCAGAAGGGCTGGGAGCGGAAACACGAATCTTCCGGTTAAACGAGCTTGATTTTAAAGGCTGTCAGGCCTGTTATGCCTGCAAGAAAGAAAGTGACAGGTGCATAATAAGCGATGACTTGAGCGAGGTGCTGGATACAGTGAGAGAGGCGGATATTCTGGTACTGGCCACTCCTGTATATTTCGGGGCGATCACCGGCCAGCTCAAGCTTTTTATAGACCGGACATTTTCTTTTCTTAACCCCGATTTTATTACAAGTTCCACCCCCAGTCGTCTTACTCCGGGGAAAAAACTGGTTTTCATTGCTGCCCAGGGCCAGCCGGATGAGAAACTGTTTGCCGATATATATCCCCATTATGAGAGTTTTCTGCGCTGGTTCGGCTACACTGACAATTATCTGATCCGGGCCTGCGGGGTGAACAGCAGGGGAGAGGTCAAAAAACAGCAGCAAGTGATGGACAAGGCGGAAAGTATTGCCATGGAAATAGTATCTTAAGAAACGCTGTATTGTCTGCTCAAACCATCAGGGTCACAGGCGGGAACCAAAAATGGCTGTCCCCACCCGGACCAGGGTGGCTCCTTCCTCAATTGCTGTTTCGAAATCGTGGCTCATACCCATGGACAGTTCAACCCTATTGTCTTCAGCAAATAAGCCTTTACTGCGGAAGTCTTCCGCCATCAGCCTCAACTCCCGGAACCAGGGCCTTACTTCTTCAGGGTCGTTGCGCTGGGGAGGCATAGTCATCAGACCTCTGACCCGAAGAGCCGGAAATTCTTTGACTCTGCTGATCAACTCTTCCGTCTCTTCCGGATTGACTCCGGCTTTCTGTTCTTCCCGGCCGATATTAACCTGTATCAGTACAGGGAGAATCCGGCGGGCTTCACCGGCATAACGGTCCAGAGCCTTGGCCAGTTTCAGCCGGTCCACCGTCTCTATCATGTCAAAGAGACAGGCTGCCTGTCCGGCCTTGTTGGATTGAAGATGACCGATGAAGTGCCAATTCAGGCCGGGAACCCGCTTAACTTTTTCAATCTTTTCCCTGGCTTCCTGGAGATAGTTCTCTCCGAAGATAAGCTGTCCCGCCTCCAGGGCCCGGAGTACTGCCTGCACATCATGCCTTTTACTTACTGCCACCAGACGGATGGAGGCAGGATCGCGTTCCGCTCTTTCCGCCGCACTGTTTATGCGTTGCCGGATTAGTCTGAGATTTTCTTTGATATCTTCCATCTTATTTGCTTCGTTCCTTCCGGGCACATCTGTCGAGGTTCTTTCTTAACCCCTGAACTTTTTAATTCCACTCCAGGTTAAAGAGTCGGCCGGCATTGGCAGTAGTCGCTTCCGCCACCTCTTCCAGGGTCAGTTCTTTGATTTCCGAGATCTTTCGGGCTGTGTATAGAGTGTAGGCCGGCTCATTGCGCTTGCCCCGATATGGGGCCGGGGCCAGGAAAGGTCCGTCGGTTTCCACCAGCAGACGGGAAAGGGGGATGTGCCGGACCGCTTCCTTAAGGTCTTCGGCTTTGTTAAAGGTAACTACTCCCGGAATGGAAATGAAAAAGCCGAGATCCATAAATTTTTCAGCCCAGGCGGCATTGCCGGAAAAACAATGGATGATGCCGCCGGCCGGAAGAGGCGCCCTTTCCTTAAGTGATCTATAGACAGTCTCATGCGCCTCCCGGTCATGGATGATGACAGGCAAACCGAGTTCGACCGCCAGTTCTATCTGTTCCTTCAGGGCCTTTTCTTGAATGTCTTGGGGAGCATATTCTTTTATCGTATCCACTCCTATTTCCCCGTAACCTATTACCCCGTTGTCCCGGGCCAGATCCCGGAAAATATCCGCCACTTCTTGGGTAAAATCACCGGCGTGATGGGGATGAACGCCGATAGCGGCGAAAATTTCGGGATATTGGTTAGCCAATTCCACCGCCCGGCGGGAACTGGCCAGATCGATGCCGATGGAGAGGATCCTTGTTACCCCGGCTTCAGCCGCCCGGGAGATAACCTCATCCAGATCGTTCTTGTAGGGATCCATGTCCAAATGGCAATGGGTGTCAATCAGGGAATATTTATTATCTAAAACAGGAAGGGGCTCTCTTTTTTTCTTTTTTGACATATGTAAAGTTTTTAATGTAAGGTTGATTTAAATTTTGTTGATTGAAGTTAATCTGTCATATACATTAACTGATAGTCTTGAAATTTAAATAACAAGTCATTTAAAAACAAGCAATAAGAAGAAAATTAATTCGGCAAGCCCTCCGTTTTTGAATTCGTGACTCAAAAGCCGGGTTGTAT
>JBKHJR010000053.1:0-20065 GCA_046537975.1 Desulfurivibrionaceae bacterium | reverse complement strand
GGACCGATATTCCCTGATTCTGGAAAGGATGTCCTCAATCTCTTTCTGCTTGGGGTCGTCTTTATCCAACCTGGTTCCGGCCTTCTGCAAATGGAGTTTACTGGTGGCAAAATCACCGCCATAAAAATAATGAAGCCCCAGATAATAGTGACTGGATCCTTTCTCCTCATCTTTCCGGGCGCTTAACTTGGCAATACGCTTGTAAACCGGGGGATAGTCCTCAACATGCCCCATAACCTGTTTATAAAGTGTTTCCGCTCTGTCAAATTTTTCTTTTCTTTCCAGGGCACGAGCAAGATAAAAATTGTTGTACATGTTGCCCGGTTCCCTGCTCCTGGATTTTTCCAAAAGCTTGAGAGCCGTATCAGTATCACCCGAATCAAGATATACCCTGCCCAGATCCGTCCAGAGTATGGCTCGTTCGGGAAAAAAGTCCATCACCTCCTCAAGGCGGCTGATCGCCTCCTTGTAGTTTCCCTTCTTATGAAACAGGAGCCCGAGACCGTACTCGGCGATCACCTGTTCATAATGACTGCTGTCGCTATTTTCCAGGATCTGCCGGTACTCTTCCTCCAGTTTTGCCGAGTCTCCGGTAATAACCTTCACCCTGACCTGGTTACGATCAAAGCTGAATCTATCAACATCCTTATATTTCGAGGAAGAAAACGGGTTAATAAGATCTTCGACAGAATTCATCCGATTTTTAGGAATGGGGTGAGTTAAAAGGTACTGGGGAACATTACCCATTCTGATCTTATACAGCCTGTGCATTTTCTGGAGCATACTCAGCATGTCCCCGGGATTTCTGTTCATTTCCCTCATAAGATCGAGGGCCTTCCTGTCCGCCTCTGCTTCGTCCTGCCGGCTGTACTTGAGACTCATAGCCTGTCCGGTAGCCATACCTCCCATGACAAGGGCCTCGGATAGAGGACCTGCACCGACGGCCATCCCGGCCAGAACCAGCGCCAGGGTAGCTGCGTTGAGTTTCGGGGCCTGTTCACTCCTTCCGGCAATATGCCTGGCCATGATATGCCCTGCCTCATGAGCAATTACACTCATCAGTTCATTTTCATTGTCGGTTTTTCTTATCAGACCGGAATGAATGAAGATAAGACCGGAAGGGGCGGCAAAAGCATTCAGCTCATCGTTATTGATAACGTAAAAATGGTAGGTGAAATATTGTGAACCAGCGGCGTTAAGAACCTCCTGCCCGAGACTGTTAAGATACTGATTAACGTCAAGTTCATTTATAAGAGGAAATTCCCGCCTTATTGTGGTCAGCATTTTCCTGCCGTATTCCCGCTCTTCCTGAATGGTGAAGGCCAGGGCGGAGTTCTGCAGTATAGGGCAGGCCAGGAATTCAGCAAGGAGAAAAAATACTGCTGCTGCCACAGAAAAGAGTTTTCTATGAAAAAATGGTAAGTTCAATTCGTTTATTTGATCAGCCTCATAAAAGGCTGTGTATTATAATGAGACAAAGCAGATAAGACTGCTTGAGAAACTGCCGATTTCAAGGTTGTATTAACTTCTATATTGATATAATATCAGTCATCATCCATTACTTGTCAATACTATTCCTTCGGTTATGCTCTGCGAATTACGAATATCTAATTTAGCCCTGATAGACAATCTCACCCTGTCCTTTGCTGACGGGCTTTCGGTGTTGACCGGTGAAACAGGAGCCGGAAAATCCATTATTCTCCAAGCCATCTCCCTGCTTTCCGGGACCAAGGCCCAGGCCTCCTATGTCCGTTCCGGCGCCGGGCAGTGTACCATAGAGGCTCTTTTTGAATTTACCGAAGAATCATCCCCTGTCCCTGCCCTGCTGAATGAAAAAGGATTCGAGGGCGGCAGCGAACTGGTCCTCAAACGGGTAATCACCGAAAAGGGGCGCAGCAGATTTTATATCAACGGTCAATTGGCCACCGGCCGGCTGGCAGCAGAGATATCCGGGAATCTTTTGAGCGTCGCCAGTCAACATGACCACCAACATCTTTTGTTCTCCCGTTTTCATCTGGACTTCATAGATCTGGTCGGCAATTTATGGGAAAAAAGGCTTGAATTTACCTCTCTTTATGACGAATGGAAAAAAGTAAAAGACGATTATGAACGTTTAAATCGCCGGGAAAGAGAAAAAGAGCAACGCAAGGATTTTCTGAAATATCAGGTAAAAGAGATAAAGGAGGCCCAGCTGACCCCCGGAGAAGATGAGAGCCTGAACCGGGAGAAGAAAAAGTTAAAGAGCGCTGACGATCTCAATCGCCTGGGCCGCAAAAGCTACTCCCTTCTGGAAGGAGCAACCGGATCCCTGTCTCAGATCCGAAAAAATCTCGACCAGATGGCTGAACTGGACCCCGGAATAAGCGAATTGGCCGAAAAGGTCGCCGGCCCCTGTTATGAACTGGAAGAAAGCCTCCCGGATCTGCGCAATTATCTTAATAATATTCCTGATGATCCCCATGAACTGGATCAGGTTATGGCCAGACTCGATACCATTCAGCGCCTCAAAAGAAAATACGGCAATACCCTGGAAGAGGTTATAAAACATGGGGAAGAGGCTGAACAGGAACTTGCCGAACTGGAAGAGATTGACAGCCGCATTGAAAAACTGCACCAGGATAAACTTAAGCTGGAAGAGGAACTCGTCAGCCTGGCTCAGACCCTTACCAGGTTGAGACAGGAGGCGGCCCGCGACCTGTCCCGGACGATCCGGAATGAACTGTCATCCCTTGCCTTTGAACAGGCCCGGTTTGAAATAGAGATAAGCGGCGATGCCTCAGATTTGAACAAGATAACCAGGGAGGGGGCTGACCGGGCTGCCTTTATGTTTTCAGCCAATCCCGGAGAGCCGATTAAACCCATTTCCCAGATAGCCTCAGGGGGTGAACTCTCCAGACTTCTTCTGGCCCTGAAATGCATGCTGGCCCGTCGGGATCAGGTGGAGACAGTGATCTTTGATGAAGTTGATTCCGGTATCAGCGGCAAGGCTGCAGAATCAGTGGCCAGGAAAATCAGGGAACTGGCCACTCACCACCAGGTAATCTGCATCACTCACCTCCCCCAAATTGCTTCTTACGGGGCAAGCCATTACCATGTCGCTAAAGAGGTAGCCTCTGACAGGACCCGTACGACCATAAAAAGCCTCTCCCAAAGAAAAAGGGTCGACGAACTGGCCAGAATGCTGGACGGAGAATCGATATCCGATCAGACCCTGGCCTATGCAGAAGAGCTTATCAGAAGGAATACCGCCTGATTGCAGGCCACCGATCCTGATGTCCGGGTAGCCAATTCATTACTCGTAATAATTAATAATTCCTAATTGCCCTACTGCACGATCCATTTGCCCTGGGAATTGCGGCAGGCGGTCTGATGGATTTTTTCAGCCTCGCCGTCAATTGTGGCCAGAATAACTACTTCCCGGCAAGGGCGGTTATTCTGCTCATAAGTTCTCTGAGGAGTGACCTTATATTTATTCTGGGTATTTGGATTCTCCCAGCTTTTTGTCTGCTGATCAGGAACATTTTCATAAGTCTGGGCCACCTTTTCCCGGTCAGCCTTATCCATCTCATTACCTATGATATAACCGGCTATGCCTCCAATGGCCGCTCCCAGTAGAGTAGCTTCAGTATCACGGCCAATAGCCTGGCCGGCTATTGCTCCGGCAGCCGCACCTCCCATTCCGCCTCTTCCCGCCTTAGAGGGACCGCAGGCGCTGATTGACACTCCCAGCAGGGCTATTAAACTCAAGACAATAAAGTAATTCTTTATCACCACTTTTTCCTCCTTAAACTATAAATTGTGTTCACTGACAGATTGTCAGGGGTTACTGTATTCTAAACTAATACCATAAATCTTATTTTTTAATATACAAGCTTGTTATTTCATTTTAAGGATTAGATCTATAATTTAAATCCGGCTCCGCTATTTCTTACAAAATCACAGTTTATCCAATATCTCGGCTACCGCCTTTATATGAGCCGGGGAAGTCCCGCAGCACCCTCCTACCAGGCCGGCTCCCGCTTGCAGACAACCTTTGATTCCTTCCGCAAATTCCGCAGGCAGGGTATCGAAAACGGTTTTCTGGTCAACCAGGCGGGGCTTGCCGGCATTGGGCTTGGCCATAATGGGAAGAGAGGTCCCGTTGCCCATCATTGCCACAATCTCCGCAGACTCATCCAGATCAAGATTACCACAATTGGAACCTATAACAGAAGCACCCTCTTTTGTCAGGGCCCTGGCACAGTCTTCCGCCCTATCGCCCATTATGGTTCTTCCCCCTTTTTCAACAGTATTAAAAGTCAAAGAGGCTATTACCGGCAGACCTGCACCATCCCTGCAGGCGCGCAGTGCGCACAGGGCCTCTTCAAGGTCAAACATCGTTTCGACAATAAAACCGTCAACCCCTCCTTCAGCCAGATATGCTGCCTGCTCCTTGAAAACCTTATAAGCATCCGCCTCCGCCAGGTCGCCATTGGGTTTCAGCATTTTGCCGGTTGAACTGATATCACCCAAAACGTATTGGCCGGGACCGGTCACTTCCCTGGCCAGAGCGGCTCCCGCCATATTAACCTCCCTGACATCCACTCCGAGATCATGGGTTTCTATGTAAATCCGGTTCATGGTCAGGGTGTTAGTGATTATCAGATCAGAACCGCAATCCAGGTACCTTCTATGGATATCCTTTACTGTTTCGGGATTATTCAGGCAATTCTGGCCTCCCATTTCACAGCCTGCTTCAGCAAGCTGGGTTCCCATGGCACCGTCAAGTAAAATTGTTTTCTTCTGCTTTGTTCTCTCTGTCAGAAATTCCGCCAGATCCATTTAATATACCTCTTTTTATAGATAAGTAAAAATACAGCAATAGATAAGATTAGATGTCATCCTGATATCTGAAATAAAACGACTTTCATTCTTATGGTTGCGGCCGATGTTTCCGTCTGGTTCAGCGTCAACAAATGTCCCGGATCTCCTCCGGGGTCAATAGCTGATTGATTTTTTTAAGAGATTATATTAATTATGGAAAACAGACAACGACTTGTCAAACGGATTTATTTCGTCAGATCAGGTAAAGCCAACGGATATGGATTGCCCCTGAACTATCATAATTCTGATTATTAATCACACTTCAGAATCAAAATCGGTTAACCTAATTGGAAATAATCATAATAGCTGCCATGGCTGCCAACAGGGCCATAGGAAAAGACAACCGAATTCCCTGGCATCTGGCCGATGACCTGAAACATTTCAAGGAAACCACTATGGGGCACCCCCTTGTCATGGGCCGTAAAACCTTTGAATCAATCGGCCAGGCCCTGCCCGGACGCCGGACTATTATTCTTACCAGGGATAAAGATTATTCAGGAAACGGAGTAACTACTGCCTCCAGCCTGTATGAAGCCCTGCAACTTTGTCGGGGAAGCCATAAGGTCTTTATCGCCGGCGGTGGTGAAATCTTCCGGGAGGCAATGCCGATAGCCGATAAAATCATCCTTACCACTCTAAATCGAGAGGTTGAAGGCGATGTCTTTTTTCCGGAAATTCCTGCAGAACTTTTCATCGAATCCGAAAAAAAAATCATGAAAAATGAAGAAGATGACGAGACGTATACCATACAGGTATTCCAAAGAAAGGGGTTTCAGGATATAGGTAAAAATTAGCAATTCAATTAAGGGATTACAGTTGCAGAGACTCAGCAGGGCAACTCTTTTGATAGCCGCTTTCTTCGCTTTTCTTGCTTTTTGCCATATAGCGGCGTCTCCCGCTTATGCCGCTCATGGTATAAGCATAGACGGCAAGCTTAAATACCCCCCGGATTTTTCCCGTTTCGATTATACTTCTGAAAAAGCGGTTAAAGGAGGCAAAGTCACCCTGCACGGGCTCGGCAGCTTCGACAAAATGAATCCCTTTACCCTCAAGGGTTCTGCTCCGGACGGCCTGGAAACTCTGGTATTTGAAAGTCTGTGTGTTCAAAGCCTGGATGAACCATTTGCGGAGTACGGATTGCTGGCAGAAGACATAAATCTGGCAGAAGATCGAATGTCGGTAACATTCACCCTGAGACCGGAAGCTGAATTTACAAATGGAGCCCCGGTTACCGCCGAAGATGTTAAATATTCCCTGGATACCTTAAAGGGTCCGAAGGCCCACCCATTTTACGCTGCCTATTACAAGGATATCAAGAAAGCAGAGGTACTGAGTGAACGTAAAATTCGTTTTCACTTCATCAAACCCAACCGGGAACTGCATCTGATTGCCGGGCAGATGCCGATTTTCCCCAAAAAGTATTACGAGCGGCGTGGTTGGGGCTCCCGGGGACTTAACCCCCCTGTGGGTTCAGGTCCTTATGTTATCAGCGACTTTAAGGAGGGAAAATCCATAACCTACAGCCGCAACCCTGATTACTGGGGTAAAGATCTGGCCTGCCGGAAGGGGATGTTCAACTTCAACACCATCACCTTCAAATACTTCCAGGATCAGATCGTCTCAGTAGAGGCATTCAAGGCCCACTCCTTCGATTTTATGCCCATAAATATCGCCAAGCAATGGGCTCGTGACCTGAAAGGGAAAAAATTCGAACAAGGCCTGATCAAAAAGGAGTACTTTCCCCATAAAAATAACGCCGGCATGCAGGGTTTTGTTTTTAATACCCGCAATCCTCTGTTCCAGGACCGCCGGGTACGCAAGGCCCTCAACCTGGCCTTTAATTTCCAGAAAATCAACAAGACCCTGTTTTTCAATCAGTATACCCAGACCGACAGCTACTTCAGCAATAGCGAGCTGGCAGCCCAGGGGGTTCCCACCGGCCTGGAACTCAAGTACCTTGAACCTTTTCGGGACCGGCTTCCTCCGGAAGTCTTCACCACCCCCCCCACTCCGGTTAAGGGCGGCTCACCCATGCAGGTCCGCAAAAATCTGCGCAGGGCACAAAAACTTCTGAAAAAAGCCGGCTGGACAGCCCAGGATTCCGTACTTACCAATGACGAGGGCCGCAGGTTTAAGTTTGAAATCCTGCTTTCCTCCTCCTCTTTTGAAAGGGTAATGGCAGACTATGTAAACAACCTGGAAGTGCTGGGTATCAAGGCCGATTACCGGACCATTGATCCTGCTCTCTATTCCAGGCGGATGCAGACCTTTGACTTTGATATGGCCGTAAACGTTTTCAGCCAGTCCCAGAACCCAGGTAACGAACAACGGAATTACTGGGGCTCCGAGGCAGCGGACCGCCAGGGGTCCCGTAATCTGGCAGGAATCAAGAATCCTGTAGTGGATAAACTGATTGACCGCGTAATTTATGCGGATAGTCAAAAAGAGCTGCGGGCTGCCTGCCGCGCCCTGGACCGGGTTCTGTGGTATAATTACTATGTTGTTCCCAACTGGTATATGGGAGAACACCGCATCACTTACTGGAATAAATTCGGCCAACCCGACACCCTGCCCGTTTACTACCGGCCAATTCAACTGCTTATGACCTGGTGGGTTAAATAAAATGGCTGCCTACATCCTGCGCCGTATACTGCTCATGGCCCCTACCCTTTTCGGGATCATGCTGATAACTTTTATAATCACCCAATTCGTCCCCGGTGGTCCGGTGGAAAGGATGATCGCCGAAATTGAAGGGGCTTCCCGGGCCGGCGAAATCAGCCAGGTGAAAAGCAATCTCTACCAGGGCAGGGAAGGACTTGATGAACAACGAATGGAGGACATCAAGGCCCTGTATGGTTTCGATCAGCCCCCGGCAGTCAGATTTGTCAAGATGATGAAAAATTATCTGGTTTTTGATTTCGGCCAGTCCTACTATCACCACAAAAGCGTCGCCGGTCTGGTGATCTCCAAGATGCCGGTCTCCATGTCCCTGGGCCTCTGGACCTTTATTATCGTTTACGGGGTCTGTATTCCTCTGGGGATAAAAAAGGCGGTAAAAGACGGTTCCCGGTTTGACGTTATCTCCAGTACCGTAATTCTGGTTGGTTACGCCATACCGGGTTTTGTTCTGGCCATTATCCTGATTGTCCTTTTCGGGGGGGGCTCTTTCTGGAATATCTTCCCCCTGCGGGGTATTGTCTCGGATGACTGGGGACAGCTCTCCCTAATTGGAAAGATACTGGACTACCTCTGGCATATGGTTCTGCCCATCATATGCAGTGCGGTCGGCAGCCTGGCGGTTATGACCATGCTGACCAAGAACAGCTTCCTGGAAGAAATCCGCAAACAGTATGTCCTGACCGCCAGAGCCAAGGGGCTCAGCCAGAACCGCGTTCTCTACCATCATGTCTTCCGCAACGCCATAATCCCGATCATAACCGGATTTCCCGGCTCCTTCATAACTGCTTTTTTTACCGGCAGTCTTCTTATAGAAACCATTTTCTCTTTGGACGGAATGGGTCTTCTGGCCTATGAATCGATTATGAACAGGGATTATCCGGTGGTTCTGGGAACCCTTTACTTTTTTTCTATTATCGGTCTGATTTCCAGACTGCTCTCAGACCTGAGCTACGTGGTGGTGGATCCCCGCATTACTTTTGACACTATGGAATAGGGGGTAAGGACAGCAGGACGGCACCCGGCAATAAGCTGATACCGGAATTTAAGGTAATATCCAACATGCATGCTAAACATAAATTCATACCGATTGAATGAAGTTATATAATTATCCGGCCTTAATCGCGGACATGGTAATATGACATATTACACATAATTCAAAGTTAAATGATTTTTCTTGAGGGGGAAACGTCAACATGAATCTACTACGCAACAACTTTCGTCTTCAGCTTATAGTTCCGGCTTCCATAGCCCTGCTGCTGTTTATTATCGGCTCAATTATCTTCATTGTTGTTTCCAATACAACCCGCAACAACTTTTTTGAAGAAAAGCTGAACAGTTCCTTTAAGGAGTTAAGAGGGGAGGTCGGTGATAATCTGGAGCACATGTCTGTAGACGTCAATGAAAATCTGGACGAGATGATTACCGCCACCGACAGTGAAATTACTCAATCCAGCCGTGAGGCCTTAAATCAGGTGGAAGGCGATCTGCAGGGAGCCTTGCGCGGAATGCGCCGTGATTTCGGTGACAGTTATGCCAGACTGCTGGCATTAATGGCGGAAGAAGATATAAAGAATAAAGATTCAGAGGCCCTTACCAACTATGTCCGTAAGGCCAATAAGAATAACAAGGTTGTTTTTGCCTTTTACAAAGATGGTGAGGGGAATCTCCTTACCAGATACTTTGACCGCGAGGAAAAGAATATCAAATCCTGGCTGCAGGAAACGGAAGAATTAACGGTTGATGATCTGATTACTGAAGCAGATTTTGCTCCCCATATCCTTCTGCAGCAACATCCTGTCGAAAATGACGGCAAAGAAATCGGCAGGGTCATTCTGGCCCTTGATATGTCCGAATCCCGGGCCTATGCCGTAAAAACGCGGGACCAGTTCAACCAGCTCATTGATGAAAACAGTATGCTGATTACCTCGGTACTGGGAGAAAGGGCCAGTACTATCTCCAAGGAACTGAAGCAGGTTGTAGAGAAGGTGGGACAAGAGATAGGGATTTCGGCAGGCCAGATAAGACGTGAAGTAAATCAGACAAATCAGGAAATGAGTGCAAAATCCCGCAACCTTTTTATGGTGGGCTGCCTGGCAGGTCTGGTCATGGTTCTTACCATTCTGCTTTTTAATGCCCGATCCATTCTCCGCCTCCTGGGAGGAGAACCAACCGAGATGGTAAATATGGCCCGGCGCATTGCCAAGGGTAATCTGACTTATTCTTTCTCTGATAGCAGAACAGAAAAAAACAGCCTTAAGGCCGCCCTGCAGGATATGGTGGTCAACCTGCAGCACCTGATAGGCAAGATAACCACTGAAAGCAAACAGCTCGACTCCACATCCCGGGAACTCTCCAATTCCACCGATGCCATGTCGGGTGATGCTGAAAAATCGGCTGAAAGGGCCACCACAGTTGCCGCCGCTGCCGAGGAACTGAGCAGCAATATGGAAACCATGGCCCAGGCCAGTGAACAGTCAGCCAATAACGTCAATACCGTGGCTGCGGCAGTAGAGCAAATGTCTTCTGCTGTCAAAGAGATTGCCGGCAATACCGCCAAAGCCAATGAGATAACGGATAATGCGGTAACTCACGCCCAAAATTCCTCTGAGAAAGTCAACAGTCTTGGGACTGCCGCCCAGGAAATCAGCGAGGTCACCCAGGTAATTACGGATATTTCCGAGAAAACAAATCTTCTCGCCTTAAATGCCACCATAGAGGCGGCGAGGGCGGGTGAAGCCGGTAAGGGCTTTGCCGTAGTGGCCAATGAAATTAAGGAACTGGCCAATCAGACAGCCGAGGCCACCGGAGAGATCAAGGAAAAAATAGATTCCATCCAGGGATCAACGGATGAGACTATCAGTGAAATAGAACAGATATCCACAGTAATCAATGATGTCAATGGTATTGTCTCAACCATAGCCTCGGCGGTGGAGGAACAGGCCACTGCGACCTCAGACATTACTTCCAATATAAACGAGGCGGCCCAGGGTATTGGAGAAGTAAACGATACAGTATTTCAGACCTCCTCGGTGGCCGGAGAAATTGCCAAAGATATCGCGGAAGTAAGCACCCTGGCTGAAGAGTCACGGGAGCGGGCGGTAAAAGTGGACATGAATGTCCAGATGCTCAAAGGTATCGTCGCGGAACTGACCAAAGAAACCGATGGTTTTGACCTGGGGGATTACTCCTATAACCAAGAAAGCAAAGGGGAAAACCAGCTGGTGGAATGGGGACCCCATCTGTCCGTTGAGATAGAGAAAATCGACAATCAGCATAAAAAGCTGGTGGAAATGATCAACCGTCTCTACCAAGCTGTAATAGAAAAACGGGGTAAAAATACGGTTAGCAGTATTCTGGATGAACTGATCAATTACACCAGTGAACATTTTAAAACAGAAGAGGACTTTTTCGACCGCTATGGATACCCGGAAAAAGAGGAACACAAGAAAATTCATAACAACCTGGTGGAAAAGGTGCTGGATTTTCAGAAGAAATTCAAGGAAAACAGCGCCCAGGTGGACATGGAGCTTCTGGAGTTTCTCAAAGACTGGTTGGTCAATCACATCATGAAAACTGACAAGAAGTATGCCCCTTTTCTCAAAAAACAGGGCATTGAATAGAGGTTAATATTGCTTAAGCGACGCTGGCGTAAATTCCGGAAAAACAGGCACGGCTACCTGAGCCTGAAAATTTTCACCGTATTATTCGTTCTAAGTCTGGGCGCGGAACTGTTAAGCAATGATAAGCCGCTTATCATCTGCTACGAAGACGAGCTTTATTTTCCGATTGTCAAAAGCTA
Source organism: Desulfurivibrionaceae bacterium (assembly GCA_046537975.1). Taxonomy (GTDB): domain Bacteria; phylum Desulfobacterota; class Desulfobulbia; order Desulfobulbales; family SURF-16; genus JAWLDV01. The sequence continues at coordinate 8,724 of JBKHJR010000053.1, read as the reverse complement.
TCCGGAGACCACCTTTGGTGGAGACTTCCCAACTGAAGCCAATTATCTCGACCCATATATCAGGGAGAAGATTAATAGGGGGGACAACTATGCCGTTTTTCCGTTAAACCCCTACAGCTATGATACCGTAAATCCGGAACTGGACTCTCCCCTCCCCTCCCCGCCCTCCGGCGACAATCTGTTAGGAACGGATGACCGGGGCCGTGACGTTCTGGCCCGCCTGATCTATGGATTCCGGATATCCGTTCTCTTCGGCTTTGCCCTGACCGCTATCGGTACCCTGCTGGGCATTCTGGCCGGAGCAATCCAGGGATATCTGGGGGGTAAAACGGATTTAATCAGCCAGCGCTTCATAGAAGTTTGGAGCGCCATGCCGGAACTCTACATCTTGATAATTTTCGCTTCCATTTTTAAACCTTCCATCCTGCTTCTTCTTGTTCTTCTTGCCCTTTTCGGCTGGATGGGACTGTCCGATTATGTCCGGGCCGAATTCCTGAAAAGCCGCAATCTTGATTATGTCCAGGCCGCCAAGGCTCTGGGAGTGAAAAATGTAACCGTAATCTTCCGTCACTTGCTGCCCAACTGCATGACGCCGGTAATAACCTTTCTCCCTTTCCGGATGTCCGGAGCCATTCTGGCCCTGACCAGCCTGGATTTTCTGGGTCTTGGGGTGCCGCCACCCACCCCCAGCTTAGGTGAACTTCTGGCCCAGGGTAAGGCAAATATCAATGCCTGGTGGCTGTCGCTCAGCACTTTTACGGTCCTGGTCGGCACCCTGGTTCTGCTCATCTTTATCGGTGATGCCTTAAGAGAAACCTTTGACCCCAGGAAGGTGTGAATGCTTCTTGAAATAAGTGGATTAAGCGGCGGCTTCCAGGGAGAAGACCAGTTTTTCCCTGTACTTCACGATCTCAATTTGACGATCGAGGAGGGCCGGACTACCGGCCTGGTCGGAGAATCAGGTTCAGGCAAGTCGGTAACCGCCCTGGCTGTTCTGCAGCTCCTTTCAGAAAGCGGATTTTCCTGCAGCGGCAGGGTGTTTTTTGAGGGATACGATCTGCTTGGTCTTTCCGAAAAACAGATGCAGAAAGTCCGGGGGCGCAGGATAGGGATGATATTCCAGGAACCCATGACTTCCCTAAACCCGGTATATCCGGTGGGACGCCAGATTATGGAACCCCTGATCGTCCATATGGGAATAAGCAGGGAAGAGGCGGCGAAAAAAGCAGTGGAGCTTCTGGAACGCACAAAAATATCCGAACCCGGCTCCCGAATGGACAACTATCCGCACCAGCTTTCCGGGGGCCAGCGTCAGAGGGTCATGATAGCCATGGCCCTGGCCTGCAGACCCAGGCTCCTCATCGCCGATGAGCCCACAACCGCCCTGGATGTTACTATTCAGGCCCAGATCCTCGATCTGCTCAAGGAACTTCAGCAGGAGTTCAACATGGCCATAATGCTGATCAGCCATGATCTGCACATGGTCCATAAGGTGGCTGAACAGGTATACATAATGAAAGAGGGCGGAATCGTCGAGGAAGGGAATACCAGGAAGATATTCGCCAGCCCCGGACACCCTTACACTGTAAAGCTGCTGGAGAATATTCCCAGCGGAGAGGCGGTTTACAAGGAAGCCGACGATTACATATTCAGGATAAAAGACCTCAAATGTCATTTCCCCCTGAAAAAAGGTTTTTTTAAACGCCGGGTCGGCGAAATCAAAGCGGTGGACAATGTCAGCCTGAGTATCGGCAGAGGCACCACCTATGGCATCGTAGGTGAATCCGGTTCAGGCAAGTCCACCCTGGGCAGATGCCTTCTCCGTCTTACCGGGGCGGAGGGTACTATCGACTATCAGGGTATTGATCTCCTCAGTCAAACCCCCCGGCAGATGAGGCCTCTCAGGGCCGATCTCCAGATTATTTTCCAGGACCCCTACTCTTCCCTTTCTCCCAGACTGACAATTTATAAGATTATTGCTGAAGGACTGCAGGTCCATGGGATCGGGAACAGCAAAAAAGAGCGGCGGGAAATAGTGGAAGATACTCTTCGGGAGGTGGGCATGGACCCGGATAGTGCTTCCCGCTATCCCCACGAATTTTCCGGAGGGCAGCGCCAGAGGATCGCCATTGCCAGGGCCCTGGCCCTGAACCCCAGCTTCCTGGTACTTGATGAACCCACCAGTGCCCTGGACATGACCATTCAGACCAAGATAGTGGATCTACTGAAAAAAATTCAGAACAAGTACGGCATAACCTATCTTTTTATCTCGCACGATCTCAGGGTGGTTCGGGCCCTGGCCCATGAGGTGGCGGTAATGAAGGATGGTCGTATTATTGAGTCGGGCAGGGCCAAAGACCTGTTTACCTCCCCTACCCAGGAATATACCCGCCGGTTGATCTCCGCTGTTTTTTAAGACAGGTTGACGTGGCCCGGTAAATGTGGACACTTTGACCGGGCCACGTCATTTCCCCTTATTCTCCAGGTTGCTTTATTAATTCAACGCGCCGATTACGTGCCCGCCCGTCTTCGTCCTCATTGCTGGCTACGGGAGCCCATGGCCCCAATCCCCGCGGGGTAAGCCGGTCTGCGGAAATACCGTGTTCGGATGTCAAAAATTCCACTACTGCCTCTGCACGCTGCTGCGACAGATCCATATTGTAATCAATTGCTCCGGAAACAATATCTTAAAAAGTAAAATCGGGATAGATCTATTTTCCCCTATCGATAAGGTGTAGAAAATAGTTGTCCCCTTTTCTACAGGATGACCAATAAATGGCTCAAGGATCAAGGTCTCTTATCTGACGAGGACCTATGGGTAAATATCCATTACCCTGTTACGGCGCGGTAGCTCCTGGGAACCGTCTGATGCGGACCCGCTTGTCAGGTGATGTGGGGAGGGCGGGAGAAAATGGATAGTATTGCGTGAGCTTCTCGAACTTTACCCAAGACATTGGTGATTTTACTCCACCCCGCTGGTTAAGAAGGAAGCGGGGAAACTCCATCCCTCGTCGAGTCAGTTCTTGCGTCCTGCCACCGCCTCCAGCGGCTCAACGTCCAGCCGCCGGGCCAACAGCAGCAGGTAGATCCCCACGTCCGCCAGCTCCGCGCGCACCGCCGTCCGTTGCTCGGCGACAAAGGAGGCCGACTCCGTCCCCCGATGCTGTGCTTGTGCCCCCGCCTCCGGATATCAACCGCCTGCAATCATTTGGCAGTCATCCCGCCACCTCTTGGCGTATCTTTACCTCCCCCTGGACCGAGAGCACTGCCGGAGCAGTAAAGCCTTACCCCACTACTTCACTCTTTTAGCCGCAATTGAATTGGGGTAGAAATAGTGAGTGATAAAAAATCGCTTTTTCACCCATACTTTCCAACCAGAATTCATCCTTGACTATTAAGTAATACACATAGAAACCTGCTATGACAGACTGAAAATTGGATTTTTCAGGATCAATTAAATATCTTGTCTCCTGAATCCCCTGAACAGTTACTTTGGCCCGACCCTATTCCATTCCACCGGCATCACTCAACAATCCGCCTATCTTCCAAGACATCAAGGACTTCCAGCAGACGGCTTTTCCGCTTGTGTTCAGCCCGGAGGCCCTCGATATATTTACGCCATTCCGGGAGCCTTTCAGTCCTGTTATACACTGTGCGCATTTTGCGCAGGTAAGTCGCCGCCTCCTCATAGGCCTTGGGCTTGACCCGGCTGATATGTTGTTCGACCATCCCCTTCCAGATTTCCAGAGAGATATCCGGGTAGGTTCCCATAACGGCACTGGCAACCTCATTGTCTTTTTCGTATCCCCAGCGAGCCGATTCCGGCTGGGAGCGATGAAGTTCGACCACATCGTCGATCCGGTTCTCCAGAATGGCTATATCAATAAGCGTATTATAATCCGGATACTTCCGGAAAGGCCTTCTTTCCTGCCCAGGGGTAAATTCCAGGCAAGGCAGGGGCCACTCCTGTTTCCCGGACCTTCTGGAGTGCAAATCGGGTCGTACTCCATCCTCAAGGAAACCCAGAACCGCGGAACGGACCATAGGCCAGCAGCCCGTCTTCTCAGCCGCCTGTTGCAGTTTTGAATAAAAGGCGCGGCAGGGTCGCTCAAAAAATTCATGGGCCCGGTAGGCTGCCGCCAAATCATGATTGCCCTCTAACTCGGCCAGTTGCCGGAGGCTTTTCTGAAGGTTATCGGCAATACCGGGAAACTCCTTTGCCGTCTTTTTAATCCCCCTGATACACCATGTCCTTGCCCGGTTATAATCACCATTTTGGAGAAGCCTGACAACCAGCCGTTCGTAACACTGGGTAACCGGCACCTCTTTCTCGAAAAGCGGGACAATCTCATCCTGCCGGCCGCTTTTCTCCAGGGCAACAGTAAGCCAATCCATCACCCTCACCCGCTTGTACTTTTCCGCAAAAACGTCTTTTCTGGGGGCTGGCATATCCGACAATCGCCGCTGGAGAGCTTCAGCAGTCTGGTCCCAATCCTCTTCTGTGTAAATCTCATTATTGATGTACCATTCTCCCGATCTACTCAGCTCAAATTCATCTTCAATGAGTATATCGACAATATAGAAGAGCTGCTCCGACTGGGACAGGGAAGACAGGGTAACCGCCTTAAAAACCGTATCCAGGCATTCCGAAATATGCCAGGCCGTATGTCCTTCATCGTCGGACTGTTCGACCGCTTCTTTGCCGCGTTTCCAGAGCACCCGGCCGAGATCGACTACCTGATCGGCATACCCTGCCTCCACCAGGGAGATAAACTGCTTGCGGAGCCGGGTATAATCCGGCAGATCACCCTCGTCGTTCCAAGGGTCATACCAGGCCGGCTCACTGGTGACCTCCTCTATCTCCTTCAGGAGAGAACTCGCCACTTTCGCGCCCTCGCCGTGTTCTAAATGGTTCAGGTCAAGGATTTCCAGCCGTATCTCAGGATAACGGGAGGCATATTCGACGATGAGCGCCATCAGTTCGTCCTTATTCTTTTTCCGCAGAATATCGGTCAGGTCAATATTGCCTTCTTCCGCTTCTTCACCCACGCCCCCGTCGTCATAATCATCATTTTCCCTTGCTTCCTGCAGGGCCAGGAAAAGATCGTCCTCCTCATCCTGTAAGGGCAGTTCCTTCCCGGTTTTAATATGCTCGAGACCGGCCAGAATAAGGGCCACGGCATGTTTGCAGGGTCCCCATTCATAGGGGCAGGTACAGAGCCAGTCAAGTCCGCCGTCCTCCTCAATTTCCACCTGGGTGGCATATTCGTCACTGCCGGAAACCATACCAAATAAACCTCCGCTCATGGTTTCGGCCATCTCGTAAACATTGCCGGTATAATTCCTGCCGCGGCGGAGGATCGTGCCGCCCGCCCACTGCAGGAGATCATCCCAGGTCAAATCGATCAAGGACGTCTTAAGAGAACACATATAAGCCAGTCCAGAGTTATTCTTTGACTATCTGTAATTTTTTAATGCCGTTTTCAACAAATTCCTCATCATACTGCGCAGCCTTCTCCTCTTCCTCGGTCAGTCTTTCAAGGGGATCCATTTCCTTGGCTTCGACAACCCCCTTTTCTTCCAGGAGATCTCTTTGGGCTAATCGATAGGCCAGTTCATCCCAGAAAACTTCCTCTTCGAATTCATCGATAAAGGCGTGGTCAGTTCCCATCTCTTCATATTCAACGGTTGGCAAATACCTGCCCGAGGCCTTATGGTAGCTAACCAGATTTTTAAAGCCGAAATCCTTGGCATAGGCCAGGAGCTTTTGCTCCAGATCTTCGTAGGGTTTTGCCTTGGGATTCTCTCCACCCTTTTTACGGGACGTCATCACCCAGTCGGAGATGGACAGGATATCGAGTAACAGCCGATATTCTTTTTTGGTCAGATGTATTTTCATAAGATTCCTTTTTACTATCAGAGGCTTTCAACTGCATAGTTGCTCTTACGACGATTCCGGGGACACCATCCTCAATTAAAGACAAACGCTTACAGCTCTTTCCGATTTGGCCCGGGTTTACCGGGCCTTAAGGTACGGCCCAGTATTTTTCCAACGCCTCTATCCATTGAACATTTCCCAGCGGCCGCCCTGTTCGCTCATGTTTTTGCAGGGCCTGGCATTCATTGGATGAAATTTTCTCTGATAAAAATTTTTCCCACGGCTTGTGAACAATCGAAATCAATGGCTCGGCTTTCAAATTTATCGTCTTTTTTCCTGATGTGTGCCCCCGCACTGCACCATTTCCACTTGATCGGCGTGTCTACCAGCTTTGCCCTCACCGGGTTCATCTCTATATAGCGGGCGCAGGCCAGCAGATAGGCTTCATCCAACACATATGACGCAAAACGGCCCTGCCATAGATGCCCTTTCCAGCCTTTTGAAAAATTGATGCGACGGGTATATCTGCGATGGGCTTCACCAATGGCAAGCATGAGATTCTTCTGGGCAGGCGGAACGGCAATGAGATGAACATGATTCGGCGTCAGGCAATACGCCCATATCACGACCCCCTGCTTGCCGCACCACTCTGCCATCAGGTCAATATAGGCCTGATAGTCCTCGTCAGAAAAAAAGGTGTGCTGACGCCGGTTCCCCCGCTGGGTGATATGGTGGGGCATCCCCGGTGCCACCACCCTTGCGTTCCGTGCCATGATGAAACTTATAGCGCGCTGGAATCCAACATGTCAAGAGATAAGTATGGTGTCCCCGGAACCCAGCGAACCCGGAGTAACCCGAGCCGAATTGCAATTAATTGAACTGTTCCACCACTCGTTAGTCGACCGGGCCGCGATTACTCGGCAGCCCAGTCCTGGCAGAGTACCGTGGCCTGCTCAAGCACCAGTTCGGTGGCCCGGGCCTGTTTGTCGGGCGGGTAGCCGTGTTTTCTTAAGATGCGTTTGACCATCACCCGGATCTGGGCGCGGGCGTTTTCGCGCTGGGTCCAGTCCACCGAGACGCTGCCGCGTACCTTTTGCACCAACTCGCGGGCGATCAATTTCAGGGTGTCGTCACCCAGCACCTGTACCGCACTGTCGTTGACCTCCAGGGCGTCGTAGAAGGCGACCTCATCATCGCTAAGGCCAAGCTTGTCTCCACGCTGGCCGGCCTGGCGCATTTCCCTGGCCAGGGTGATCAGCTCCTCGATTACCTCGGCGGCCTCGATGGCGCGGTTCTGGTATTTTCTGACCGCCTCTTCCAGCATCTCCGCAAAAGAGCGCGCCTGCACCACGTTCTTCCGGTGGCGGGTTTTGATTTCCTCGTTGATGAGCTTTTTTAGCATCTCCAGGGCCAGATTCTTCTGGGGCAGTTGCCGTACTTCGGCCAGGAACTGATCCGAGAGGATCGAGATATCCGGCTTGTCCAGCCCGGCGGCGGCGAAGACATCCACGACCTCGTTGGAAGAGACGGCGCGGGAGACCAGTTGGCGGATGGCGGTTTCCATCTTCTGGGGCGAATGCCGGGGATCGGCGGTGGTCGCCTTGGCCAGGCTGCTGCGGATCTCCTGGAACAGCCCCACCTCATCGCGAATGGCCAGCGCCTCATCATCTGGCACGGCCAGGGCAAAGGCCTTGGACAAGGCGGCCACCGCCTGCAGATAGCGCTTCTTGCCCTCTTCCAGGCCCAGGATAAAATCCATGGCGTTGGCAATACCGCTCATCCGTTGGGCCGGCGGGGCGGCGAGAATGGCCCGGTAGTCAAAGCCGTGCAGCAGATCGCGCACCACTTCCACCTTCTCTTGCATCACCGCCACCGCCTCGGCCTGATCCACTGTCGCCTGGCCGCGGCCGCCGCTGGCCGTGTAGTTGGACAGGGCGCGTTTCAGCGCCTCGGCAATCCCCAGGTAATCCACCACCCGGCCGCCGGGCTTGTCCTTAAACACCCGGTTGACCCTGGCGATGGCCTGCATCAGGTTGTGCCCGGCCATGGGCTTATCCAGATACATGGTGTGCATGGCCGGGCAGTCAAAGCCGGTGAGCCACATATCGCGCACAATCACCAGCTCCAGTTCATCGTCGGGGTCTTTGAAACGGCGGGCCAGGGCCTCGCGGCCCTTCTTGCTGCGGATATGCGGCTGCCAGTCCAACTCGTCGGAGGCCGAGCCGGACATCACGATCTTCACCCGGCCCCGCCGGTCATCATCGCCGTGCCAGTCCGGCCGCCGGGCGATGATAGCGTTGTACATCGCCACGCAGATCCGCCGGCTCATGCACACCACCAGCGCCTTGCCCTGCATGGTCTGCTGGCGGTTTTCGAAGTGCTCCACCAGGTCGGCGGCCACCAGTTTGAGGCGCTTGTCGGTACCCACCATGGCCTCGATGGAGGCCCACTTGCTGCGGATCTGCTGCTTGCGGCTTTCCTCTTCCTCGCCCTCGGTGATCTCTTCGAACTCGGCGTCGATCACCGGCCGTTCGACCTCCTCCAGCTCGATGCGGGCCAGCCGGCTTTCGTAATAGATCGGCACCGTGGCGCCGTCTTCCACGGCCCGCAAAATGTCGTACTTGTCGATGTAGTTGCCGAACACCGCCGGGGTGCTGCGGTCGTCGCTTTCAATGGGGGTGCCGGTGAAACCGATGAACGAGGCATGGGGCAAGGCGTCGTGCATATGGCGGGCAAAGCCGTCGATAAAGTCGTACTGGCTGCGGTGGGCCTCGTCGGCCATCACCACGATTGATCAACGACAATTATAATTCCTGCCTGACGACAATTAAAATTCCCGACTCCAT
>JBKHJR010000005.1:0-63986 GCA_046537975.1 Desulfurivibrionaceae bacterium | reverse complement strand
AGCGGTGCCAGCTCAGGGTCAACCCCGCGTTCAAAGCGGTAGGAGGAATCAGTGGCAAGATTCAGGACTCTCGAAGTCCTCCGTATGCTCAAAGGATTGAAACAGGCAGCTTCAACAAGTATATCTGCTGTCTCAGAGCTGACCTCGGAATCCGTCCCTCCCATTACTCCGGCTACAGCTACCGGTTTGTCATGATCACAGATCACAAGCATCCCGGAATCCAGCTTCCTTTCCTCACCATCAAGGGTGATGAGGCTCTCTCCCTCCCGGGCCTTGCGGACTATAATACCGCCGCCGACCAGTTTCCTGAAATCAAAGGCGTGAAGGGGCTGGCCGTATTCCAGCATTACAAAGTTGGTTACATCAACGACATTATTGATCGGCCTGAGCCCCACTGATAGGAGGCGTTTTTTAAGCCACCAGGGAGACGGCCCGATCTTGATATTCTCCAGAAGCCGGGCTCCGTAACGGGGGCAATGATCAGGGGCTTCAACCCGGACTGAAAATCTCTCATGCCATTCAGCCAGTTCAGGAAGTTCGGTAAAGCGTACAGGCCGCTTAAGCTCTCCGCCGGTGAAGGCGGCAACCTCCCGGGCAATACCTATGACACTGGTGCAGTCCGGCCGGTTGGGGGTCAAATCCACCTCTATACGGGTATCCCTGAGATCCAGGGCCTCTACCAGGTCCTGCCCGCTCCGCCAGTCAGCGCCAAGCTCCATAATACCGCCGTGATCATCACTTATTCCCAGATCCTTTTCCGAACAGAGCATGCCTTGGGACTGCACCCCTCTTATCCTGCTCTCCCTGACGACAAGACCCGAGGGAAGTTGAGCACCCGGCAAAGCCAGGGCGGTATAAAGCCCTTCTCTGACATTCGGAGCCCCGCAGACTACAGACCTCTTTTCCCCGGCAACATCGACCCGGCACAGGGAAAGTCGGTCCGCATCAGGGTGCTTTTCCACCTTATCCACCAGGGCAATCTTGACCTGATCAAGATCATGGAAGAGTTCTTCCACTGCTTCCACCTCAAGTCCCGCCATGGTCAATCTTTCCGCGAGGTCGTCGGTATCCAGGTCAAAATCGGTATATTGTTTCAGCCAGTTTATGGTAAATTTCATCGGTGGTCAAAAGGCCCGCATATAATTTCTGATTTTTTTAAAACTGCCGCAGGAACCGGGCATCGTTTTCGTAAAAAAGACGGATGTCGTCGATGCCGTACTTGAGCATGGCAATGCGTTCCACTCCGAGGCCGAAGGCAAAACCGCTGTATTGATCAGGGTCGTATTTGACCTGCTTGAAAACTTCAGGATCTATCATTCCCGCCCCCAGGATTTCCAGCCAGCCGCTGTGATCACAAACCCGGCAGCCGCTGCCCCCGCATATGACGCAGCCTATATCTATCTCGGCTGAAGGCTCGGTAAACGGGAAATAGCTGGGTCTGGCCCTGATAGGAGTCTCTTCATCAAAGATCCTGGCGATAAATACTCCCAGGACTCCCTGCAGATCGGTAAAAGAAATCCCCTTGTCCACCAGGAATCCCTCCACCTGATGAAACATGGGAGTATGAGTTACGTCGGAATCGCATCTGTATACTTTACCTGGGGCTATGACCCGCAGGGGAGGATCCTGCTGTTCCATGATCCTGGCCTGCATGGGGGAGGTGTGAGTCCTCAGGAGAGTGGAGCTGCCCAGATAAAAAGTATCGTGCATATCCCTGGCGGGATGATGGGCAGGGATATTCAAGGCTTCAAAGTTATAAAAATCGGTCTCTATATCCGGTCCTTCGGCCACACTGAATCCCATTCCCTCGAAAACGGCACAGATGTCTTCCATTATCCTGGTAACGGGATGCCTGTTGCCGAAAGGCTGCCTGCGGCCGGGCAGGGTCAGATCAATCCCTTCATCCCCGGTACTGCCCCGAAGACCGGCACCTTCTATTTCGGCTTTCCTGTCCTTAAACCGCTCCTCCAGATCCTTCTTGATCTGGTTAGCCAGTTGGCCGAGCCGGGGGCGGTCCTCGTCGGGAACACCGCCCAGCTCCTTCATAAAGCTGCTGATCAGGCCTTTCCTGCCAAGATACTTGACCCGGAAGGCCTCAAGTCCGGCAGAATCCGCTACTTCTGCAAGTTCTTTCTCAGCTTCCTTATATGAACGCTGAAGTTCTTCTTCCATTTGCCTGCCTTATTTTCTCTTTCTACCTGATTTCAGCAATTGCCTGTGTCCGATTCCGGTATTCCCCTCAGACACAACGATCGAATCAGATCTCAGGAGGCAAGCCTGGCAACGTTGGAAAAAGCCTTGGGATCGATTACTGCAAGATGGGCAAGGGCCTTGCGGTCCAGCTCGACATCGGCTTTCTTCAATCCACCCATCATACGGCTGTAACTGGTTCCGTTCTCCTTGGCGGCAGCGGAAATCCGGGTTATCCAGAGACGGCGGAAATCACGTTTCTTCTGACGTCTGTCCCGGTATGCATAACACAGGGCCCGGTCAACCGCCTCGGTCGCTGTACGAAACAGTTTATGGCGGCCGCCTCTGTAGCCCTTGGCCAGCTTCAACACTCTTTTTCTTCTACGTCTTGCTTTGAATCCTCGTTTAACTCTTGGCATGATTACTTCTTCTCCTTCCACATTAAAGGTCTATAGCTTAAGATTTCAGGCGTGGGGACACCTTAACGTCCCACACCTCAGCACCTACGCTCCGAGCCCTTATCATACTTTTATCCGCCGTAAGGTAAAAGGTGTCTTACAGCACGCTCACTGCTCTTATCCACCAATTCCGGTCTGCGGAAATTCCTTTTCTTCTTGGTGTTCTTCTTGGTCATTATATGACTGGCAAATGCCTTGTTGCGCATTATTTTTCCGTTGGCGGTGATTTTGAAACGTTTGGCCGCCCCCCGGTTTGTCTTCATCTTAGGCATACATTTAACTCCTTATAGTCCCTGAAATTTTCCTTTACCGACTATCAGAACCTTCCCACCAGGCATATTACCATGAAAAGCGGCTTAACCGTCTGCTCATTTGCCGAACCTTTTACGTGGTGGTGGCAAGGTGGTTGATCAATCCTCCACTCAGGATTGCGACTGATTACCCGGCAGAACAAACATTACCAGCTGTCTGCCTTCCATCATCGGCCCCTGCTGAACCTCGCCTACATCTTCAATCTGCTCTATAATCTGATCCATGAGAGCCTTGCCCAGAGTATCAGCATAGATAATCTCCCGACCCCGGAAACGCATGGTTACCTTAACCTTGTTATTCTGGCTAAGGAATTTGCGGATGTTGTTAACCTTAAAGTCTATATCGTGTTTCTCGGTCTTGGGACGGATCTTTATTTCCTTTACTTCGACAACAGCCTGTTTTTTCTTGGCCTGGGCCTGTTTCTTGCTCTCTTCATATCGATATTTGCCGTAATCCATGATCCGGCATACCGGCGGATCGGCCTTGGCTGAAACCTCGACAAGATCAAGACCGGCCTCATCAGCCGCTTCCTGGGCCTCTGCCCGGGTAAGGATCCCCAGTTGCTCTCCGTCCTCTTTAATTACCCGGACTTCAGGGGCGTCAATCTGAGCATTTACTTTGGCCTTAACTTCCCGGGTGCTTTGAAGTTTCTTTTTCTTTTTAATCTCTTTACCTCCCCTCTTTTTAATTACCAATCAGGAATTGGAAGCAGGCAGTTCACCTGAACTGCTTTCCGAATTCCCAACTTTCGACTCTTCCTGAATCATCCTGACAAAGTCATTCAGATCCATGGCAGGCAGATTTGTCCCATCCCGCATACGGACTGTAATTTTCCCTGACTCTACTTCCTTATCCCCTATTATAAGCATATAGGGAATCTTATCAAGCTGAGCCTGGCGTATTTTGTAATTCAGCTTTTCATTACGGCTGTCTTTTTCCACTCTGACACCGGACTTACGCAGTTGTTGGTAGACTTTTTCCGTATAATCAAGCTGAGCATCAGTTATATTCATTACGGCAGCCTGGACCGGGGCCAGCCAGAGGGGAAAAGCCCCGGCATAATGCTCTATCAGAACGCCGAAAAATCTTTCCACTGAGCCCATAAGAGCGCGATGAACCATTATGGGCCGATGCTCGCCCCCGTCCTTGCCCACATAGGTAAGCCCGAATCTTTCCGGCAGGTTGAAATCCACCTGAATGGTGGAACACTGCCAGGAGCGGTCCAGGGCGTCTTTTATTTTGATGTCGATCTTGGGACCGTAAAAGACTCCCTCCCCGGGATCAATTTCATAGTCCAGCCCTTTTTTCTCCAGGGCGGATTTCAGAGCCTCGGTGGCCTGTTCCCATTTATCCTCGGAACCCACATATTTCTCGGGGCGGGTGGACAGATAAATGTCATAGTCGCTGAAACCGAAGGTTTTAAGGATATGAAGATTAAAATCGATAATATTAAAAATTTCTTCGTCAATATTTTCCGGCAGACAGAAGATATGGGCGTCATCCTGGGTAAAGCCCCTGACCCGCATAAGCCCCTGCAGAGCGCCGGTACGTTCGTAGCGGTAGACAGTTCCGAGCTCGCACCACCTTATAGGGAAATCCCGGTAACTCCGTTTCTTTGAGGTATAGATCCCGATATGAAAAGGGCAGTTCATGGGCTTGAGCTGGTAGCTGACCCCATCTATTTCCATGGGGGAATACATATCCTCCACGTAGAAATCAAGATGGCCGCTGGTAGCCCAAAGATCCCGCCGGGCGATATGGGGAGTATACAGGATATCATAGCCGTTGCGGTAATGCTCCTCCCGCCAGTAATCTTCTATAAGTCTCCTGACCAGAGCTCCCTTGGGCTGCCAGAGAACAAGCCCCGGTCCCACCTGATCGTCAATGGTGAAAAGCTCAAGCTCCTTGCCCAGCTTGCGGTGATCCCTCTTCCTGGCCTCTTCCAGCCTGTGGAGATACTTTTTCAGATCCTTGGGATCAAAAAAGGCGGTGGCATATAGGCGCTGGAGCATGGGACGATTTTCATCCCCCCGCCAGTATGCCCCGGCCAGCCGGATCATCTTGAAGGCCCGCAGCCAGCCGGTGTGGGGAATATGAGGTCCCCGGCAAAGGTCCACAAAGCCTCCCTGCCGGTAGATACTGACCGTGTCATCCTCTATCTCCCGGATTATCTCTACCTTGTAATTTTCCCCCAGGTCTTCAAAATACCTGATGGCCTCTTCTTTAGACCAGATCTCTCTTGCGAATGGTTCCGCCCTTTTTGCGATTTCAGCCACCTTGTTTTCAATGGCCTCAAAATCGTCAGGGGAAAAATGTTCCTCGCGATCAAAATCGTAATAAAAGCCGTCTGAAGTTGCCGGGCCGATGGCGACCTTGACATTTTCAGGGCCGTAGAGCTCCAGAACCGCTTCAGCCATGATATGGGCGGCGCTGTGCCTCAAGATGTCCAGGCCTTCGGATGAATCGGTAGTAACCGGTTCAATTTCGCAATCAGTATTAATCGCCTCGGAAAGGTCATAAACCGATTCACCGATCCGTACAGCCAGAGTACGTTTGCGCTCCTTATTGCTGCAGAGTTCCTTTACAGCCTCACCGGCAGTAATACCGGACTCCGCGGTAACAGTGGAACCCTCATCTTTTCTGGAAATCTCTATCTCCGCCATACTATGACTTTTCACCTTCCGCCGGTTTTACCTGCACAATTTCCTGAAACGTAATGATCACCTACTCAAAAACAAACTTCGCAATGTTTAAACAACATTGCGAAGTATTATAAGCAGTTGGTAGGCGCGGGCGGGATTGAACCGCCGACTTCTACCACGTCAAGGTAGCGCTCTCCCACTGAGCTACGCGCCTGTATAATTCTGATCCTCAGCCGCTGGATCTGCAGGCCTGCAATTTTACCACTTAAGGCTGTATTCTTCAACGCCGGCGAGGATTATATCAGAGAAGGAACTACCAGTAATCCCGCGTCATGTCAAGGATATTATACCGGAATCAAGCAATTTTCCAATCTTACTTTCTGCCGGCTACGGCCTTGCGAAGAGTTACCTCATCGGCGTATTTCACATCCATCCCCATGGGAATGCCGCAGGCCAGGCGGGTAACCTGTACTGACAGCTTTCCCAGTTCGTCGATCAAATAAGCGGCCGTCGCCTCCCCGGGCACTGTGGAACTGGTGGCAATCAGGATCTCCTCCACCTGCTTGCGCCGAATCCGGGCAAAGAGGCCGTCAATATTCAACTCTTCCGGCCCAACCCCGTCAATCGGGGAAAGAAGTCCATGCAGGACATGGTACTCGCCCTGAAAAGCCCCTGATTTCTCAATTGCCATCAGGTCGGCGGATTCCTCCACAATACAGACGGAATGCGGGTCCCTCTCGGAATCAGCACAAATGGTGCAGGGATCTTCTTCGGAAAAAGCGAAACAGTTGCTGCAAAGGCCTATGGCCTCATGGAGTTCGGCCAGATCCCGGGCCAGATTCCTGGCATCCTCTGCCGGCCCCCGGATCAGGTGCAGGGCCAGCCGGGTCGCGGTTTTCTCACCAATTCCCGGAAGCCGGTTGAGATCGGCGATCAGTCTCTCCAAGGCCGGAGGAAGAACATTCATCTGTAATGGTTAACCAGGTTCATTGAATTAAACAGCACCGGAGCCTTCAGCCGCCGAAAATATTGGGGGGCAGGTTCAGGCCCATATCACCGGTCAGCTTGCCCATTTCCGACTTGGTCATTTCCCTGGCCTGCTTCATGGCATTGTTGACGGCGGACATTACCAGATCCTGGACCATTACCGGGTCCCCGGGGTCCAGGGCTTCCTTATCGATTTCCAGGCTGACCAGCTCAAACTTGCCGTTGACGGTCGCGGTTACCATGCCGCCACCTACCGTGGAAGAAACGGTTTTCTTGGCCATTTCCTCCTGCATCTCCCCCATTTGCTGCTGAAACTCCTGGGCCTTCTGTAAAATATCCTGCATATCCATGTTAATGCCCTCTTAATCGTTTTGGTACAATATATCTATTCAAGCTTCTCCCTGAATCTGGGACCGGTCCTGATGGCAGCGATCCTGCCGTTAAAGACGTCAGCTGCCATGGTTACCAGAGGGTCCCTGGACAGGGCCCGCCTTTCCTCACCGCTGTTATCATCCTTATCCGTCTCCCCGCTGTTTTCCGCATCTCCCCTGACCCGGACCTTTACCTGCAGATCTTTCTGGAAAAAATCACGGGCATAGGTGTTTAAGTTGCGGTGATATTCTTCCTGCAGGAGAAGATGGCAGTCGCTGTGATTCTCAAACCTGATCAGGATCTCATTTTCGGTTTCGCGGGGATTTGAACCGAGCCGGATCATTTCAGCCATCCAGGGGCTTCTCTCCTTGACATACCTTATAAACTCCCGCCAGTGTCGACGTATGTCCCGTGACTTCACGGTATCTACCTGTACTGTAGACCGCGGTGAAGGCACCTCCCCGTTTTCTTCAGTTTTTTTTTCCGTTATGCCCGGGGAAGAGGGGCCGCCGCTGTCTTTAATATCGGCTACAGCCCGGACCTGTTCGGTTGAACCGGCCGGGCTCTGATAAGGCCGGAGACCCCCGGCAAGTTCGTTAAGACGGGCCAGTAGAGTTGAGGCCGGAACCACTTCCCCTGCCTGAACCATTCCCACAAATATCATTTCCATTTCCATTCTGGGCTGGGAAGAATAACGCAGGCTTTCCACCCCTTTCATCAAGATCCGGAAACAGTTATGAAGGGTCTGGGGCTCCCTGCCCCGGACCAGCCTCTTTAATTCAGACAGGTCCTGATCAGAGACGTTAAGGATACTGCCGGGATCGGGGCAGCTGCTGCAGATCATAAGCTGCCGGAAGCAGTCCAGAAGATCAAAGGCAAAATGCCTCAGATCGAGCCCGCTGCTGTAGGTTGAATCAAATAGTGACAGGGTCTGGGCCAGATCACCGGCCAGGAGGTGTTCAGCCAGCCTGAAAAAAATCCTGCGGTCAACCAGGCCCAGCACCTGGACCACCTCTTCCGAACCGATCTCGCTCCCTCCGAAGGAAAAAAGCTGGTCCAGCAGGCTGAGGCCGTCGCGGACGCTGCCGTCAGCTTCCCTTACCACCATCTGCAGGGCCTCTTCGGAAATAGAGACTCCTTCCTGCTCGGCTATTCCGGCAAAGAAGCCTTCCAGTTCACGGAAATCCACCCTCTTGAGTTCATAGCGCTGACAGCGGGAGAGAATGGTGGTCGGCACCTTCTGTATCTCTGTAGTGGCAAACATGAAGTAAACATGCCCAGGCGGTTCCTCCAGGGTTTTCAGGAGAGCATTAAAAGCCGCATCAGTAAGCATGTGCACTTCATCTATAATGATGATCTTGTAGCGGTTCTTGACAGGATAAAAGCGGATATTCTCCTTGAGCTCCCGGATCTCGTCAATACCGCGGTTGGAGGCTCCGTCTATTTCATTGAGATCAACCGACGAGCCTTCGGAAATTTCACGGCATGATTCACAGGCATTGCAGGGCCTCTCCCCTTCCGCCTCCCGGCAGTTAAGGGCCTTGGCCATTATCCTGGCCAGCGTGGTCTTTCCGGTTCCCCGCACCCCGGAAAAAAGCATGGCATGGGCCACCCTTCCCCGGCGCAGACCATTCTGAAGGGTCTTTATCACGGCCTGCTGCCCCACAACATCAGAAAATGTCTGGGGCCGCCATTTTCTGGCTAATACGAGATAGGACATCTTGCTCTTGACCAGGAATTCAGGAGTTACTGATTACGAATCAGAAATCTACGGATTAAAGCCGGTTAACTTTAATTAAAGTGGTCAATCATTATAAAACATTAACCCGAAAAGCGAGCGGGTCAAGATATAATAAAAAAAAGATAGCCAGGCAACCCTGCGGCACACAGAAGGGAATCACTACCGCTGCTTCCTCCCGGACCTGACGGGGTTCGTGAGCCTCTGTTGCGCAGGACCCGGCTATCAAACCAAAGTCACTTATGGCGGAGAGGGAGGGATTCGAACCCTCGGTACGTTGCCGCACACACGATTTCCAATCGTGCACCTTAAGCCGCTCGGTCACCTCTCCCGAAGATATAGTGCCCGTCCAGGACAAGTCATTCCGCTGTGTTACAGATATCAGGCACAAGGGCCGTTTCCGGATTGGGCACTATCTTACCTTATGGGGATCACATTCTTCTCAAATGGATAAACTTCTATATTTATCCTGCCGGCCGATTTTTTTCAAGGGCAAATAATACAGCCTCTGCAAAAATCGCCGGAATACTTGTGCCGGACCTTCTATTAACAGACCGTCTCGCCACGAAACGGTTAAGCCGGCCGGAGCGGTAACCGGGGCTGCAAGCCCCATAACAATCTATCTGCGCTCGCTAAAAAACTCTTTAAGGAGACCGCCGCACTCCTCAGCCAGAACACCGTTACTGACCAGAAGGGTGTGGTTGAGCATGCCGTCCAGACCAATGGCATATTTAGATCTGATAGCACCGGCCTTGGGGTCTCCAGCACCGAAGACAAGGCGGCTTATCCTGGCCTGGACCAGGGCCCCGGCACACATAAGGCAGGGTTCTATAGTGACATATACAGTAGTGGAGAGCAACCGGTAGTTATTTAGTTTTTTCCCTGCCTGGCGCAGAACATTGATCTCGGCATGGGCAGTTGGATCCTTTAGTTCAAGACAGCGGTTGGAGTCATGGGCGATAATCTCCCCGCCGTTACTGACCAGCACTGCCCCCACCGGTACTTCTCCGCGCCTGCCGGCCTTCTTTGCCTCCTCAAGGGCAATTTTCATATACCCGGCATCATCCACCACCTACTCTCCTTTTTTCAACTTGGCGGCATAATTGGCGGCATACCAGCCTGCCACACAACCTTCGCCCACAGCCTTGGCCACCTGCCGGGGAGGACCGGCAATATCTCCGGCGGCATAGGCGCCGTCAAGATTGGTCTCCTGGCGTTTATTGGTGGCGATGTAGGAAAAAGTCTCAGTATCCATCTGTACCCCGATGGTAGTGGCTAATCCCATAGCCCCTTTGGCGCCGAGTTCAACAAACAGACCCTCCACCTCCAGCTCAGTATCATCTTCAAGGGCCACCTTCTCCAGGGCCATACCGCCGGAAATCTCTTTTACCCAGGTTCCCTCATGGAGGTGAACCCCGCTTTCTTCCAGTTTTTTCTTCATTCCTTCCGAG
The DNA here is from genome assembly GCA_046537975.1 of Desulfurivibrionaceae bacterium. Classification (GTDB taxonomy): domain Bacteria; phylum Desulfobacterota; class Desulfobulbia; order Desulfobulbales; family SURF-16; genus JAWLDV01. The sequence goes on along the minus strand of JBKHJR010000005.1, from coordinate 53,836 downwards.
ACCTCAAGCCCCTTACTGATAAGATGAACCTCAGAGGCATAAGACAGCAGAGTAAGGGCACCATCAACCGCCGCACTTTCATTGCCGACCACAGCCACCCTGGCATTACGATAGAAGTTGGCATCGCAATCCACGCAGTAGCTCACCCCTTTGCCGACAAAATCCTTCTCTCCCTGGACCTTGAGCTTTTTCAGGGAAGAACCCATGGCCAGGATAACAGTACGTCCTTTAAAAGTACCGCTCTCCGCCCTTACTACAAAGCATCCCTCTTCCTGTTCCAGACCAAGGACATCTTCGTCGACGAATTCCGCCCCGAAGCGACCGGCCTGCTCCCTTCCGATTTTAAGCATATCATGGCCTTCAGTTACCCCATCCAGAAAAATATAATTTTCCACATGGGCCCAGTAAACGGCGCTGTTCTCCGGACGCCCCAGAACGAGCACCGAGGCCTTTTTCCGGGCGGCATGAACAGCTGCCTGCAGACCGGCCGGTCCGGTTCCGATAATTACAACATCAGTTAATTCAGACATGGTCAGCTCCTGATATGACGGGATTCTTGTTTATTAAATATTATACCATACCTCCTGCAAGGCTGTTAACTTATTACTTATAATCTGATAGTTCAAGTAAATATAAGAATATATTGAGTTCTTCGGAAGCTATTGCCCAATAATGTCATGCTGAAAACGATATTATCATCGGCCCGGGAAACAAAAATACCGGCAGCCGCCCCCGGCTTGAAGACTATAAAAACAATTTAGTCTTTTTCAGTTACAGCTGCATTACAGTAAACTTTTTTATGGAATAATCATTGTTTCCCGCCTTATAAATCCATTGCCACCTGAAAACATTCACAGTCAACCTATTGAAACAGAACAAGATATTTCCAAAAGATAAAGTGCACCCCGCATTTTTTATATATAAAAATTTTTTTGCATTCTTTCATATCATGAATTATAAAAATATAAGGAATGTCCCGCTTTCCGGGTCATAATTATCAACCATTAACTGTAAAGGAGGAGAAAATTATGTTAAAAAAAGTTATGACTGCCCTGTCGGTTTTTCTATTTTTTATCGGCGGCACTGCCTGGGCCGGAGTTAATATCAATACTGCCGACAAGCAGTCTCTCGATTCCCTTTCAGGAATCGGACCGGTAAAGGCCCAGGCCATCATCGACTACCGGACGGACAATGATGGTTTCAAAAACGTCGATGAACTTCTGGAGGTCAACGGCATAGGCTCCAGTACTTTGGAAAAAATCAAAGATGAGGTAACAGTCGGCGAGTAAACCAACGCCTGTTTTTCATCTGTCCGGGCCGGGGCTGACCCGGCCCGGACTTGAAATACGCAGAAAGGTAATCTTGACCGCCCTGTAATAACGAACACAAAAACAGGGAGGGCTGAGGGCTGACTATGACAAAAAGAATCGCAGTAGTCGGCTGCGGCGACTGGGGCAAAAATCTGGTCAGAAACTTCCATACCCTAAGAGCCCTGCACACCATCTGCAGCAGTAGAAAAGAGCTCCGGCAGCATCTTGCCGGAAAATATCCCGGGGTCCAGGGAGCAAGTGACTTTACCGAGGTCCTGCGGGACCCGGAGACAGACGGGGTCGCCCTGGCCACCCCGGCAGCCACCCATGCCTCCCTGACCAGAGATGCCCTTCTGGCCGGAAAAGATGTCTTTGTAGAAAAGCCCCTCTGCCTGTCAGTACAGGAGGGCGGGGAACTTGTCGAGCTGGCCCGGGAGAAAAACAGGATTCTCATGGTGGGCCATATCCTCTGGTACCACCCGGCGGTCCTGAAATTAAAAGAACTCATCGACAGCGGCCGACTGGGCCGCGTCCAGTACATCTATTCCAACCGCTTGAATATGGGCAGAATCAAGCAAGAAGAAAACGTCCTCTGGTCCCTGGCCCCCCATGACATTTCCGTCATCCTGGGCTTAACCCGGGAAATGCCGGAATCAGTGCGGGCCCAGGGCGGCAATTTTTCCCATCAAAAAGTGGCTGATACCTCGGTCACCCTTCTTAATTTTGCCTCAGGGATCCGTGCCTACATCTTTGTCTCCCGGCTCCATCCCTTCAAGGAACAGAAACTGGTGATTGTGGGAGACCGCGGGACGGCGGTTTTTGAAGACACTTTACCCTGGGAGGAAAAACTGGGACTCTACCCCCACACCATAGATAAAAGCGGCGATATCCCCACTGCCGGTAAGGCCGAAGCAGAGCCGGTCAAACTAAGACAGGAAGAACCCTTAAAATCGGAATGCGCCCATTTTCTGGAATGCAGCACCTCCCGCCGGACCCCGCGCACGGACGGCGAAGAAGGCCTCCGCGTCCTTCAGGTCCTTGAAGCCTGTCAGCAGTCACTGGAGCAAGAGAAAAAAATCGTACCGAACTGCTGACATAGAGCTGCCGTACAAATTGCAAAAGTAATTGACAAAAAGCACTAACTCCTCTCAATTCCGAAAATAAACCGCTCATTTTTTATTGACATCCTACCGCCCTTCTTATTATTCTGTTCTAAAAAACAGAACATAATAGCTGCATGAAATCACTCTTTCAAGGTTTAATCACCTCCAAAACCAGGATCAACATCCTGATGCGCCTCTTTCTCAACCCCTCCCAGCAGGTATATCTGCGGGAACTGGCCGGAGAACTTTCCCTTTCCCCCAGCCAGGTCAAAGAGGAACTGCGGCAGTTAAGTGAAGTCGGCCTTCTTTCCAACAGGAAAAACGGCCGCCAGATCAACTATAAAGCCAATACCAAACACCCCCTCTTCCCGGAACTCCATTCCATGGTCAAAAAAGCCATGGGCATGAACTCCATTGTCGATAATCTTGCTGCCAGACTGGGAGACCTGGAACTCGCTCTCCTTCTGGATGATTATGCCGAGGGCAGGGACACCGGCATTATCGACCTCCTCCTGGTGGGGGAAATCAACCAGGAAAACCTGCGGGATTTGACCACAAAAACCGAACGATATATCGAGCGCAAGATCAGAACCCTGACTTTAAGCCGCTCCGAGTATGAAGAATTCGCTCCCAGATTGGCTGACCGGCCCCAGCTTCTGCTTTGGGAGCGGGAAAGAACCAAAGATACGGAATCGAACCAAACTGAACCTTGTAGGTGGCAAAGAAGATGACAAAAAACATTGCGGTGACAGGCAGCGGCTACTGGGGGAAAAACCTGGTCAGAAACTTCCATAATCTGGGAGCACTCCATACCGTATGCGACAACAACCCAGATACCTTATCCTCTTTCGCTACAGAATATCCTGCGGCCAAGACGGTCCAGAGCTTCGGCGAAGTTCTGGCAGATCCGGAAATAGAGGGAGTCGCCCTGGCCACACCTGCCACGACCCACGCCACTTTGGCCCGGGAAGCGCTCCTGGCCGGGAAAGACGTCTATGTTGAAAAACCACTCTGCCTGTCAGAACAGGAAGGCAAGGAACTGAACGCACTGGCCCGGGAAAAGAGCAGAATAATCATGGTCGGGCACCTGCTCTGGTACCATCCAGTGGTTCTCAAATTACAAAACCTCGTAGAATCAGGCCGGTTGGGGCGCATCCAGTATATTTATTCCAACCGCCTCAATATAGGCAAACTCAGACGGGAAGAAAACGTCCTCTGGTCCTTTGCCCCCCACGACATCTCCGTCATCCTGGGACTGACCGGAGAGATGCCCGAGTCCATCCGATCCCAGGGTGGTAATTTCCTCCACCAGAAGATCGCCGATACCACGGTCACCCTGCTCAACTTTGCCAGCGGCATCCGGGCCCATATATTCGTTTCCTGGCTCCATCCCTTCAAGGAGCAAAAACTGGTGGTGGTTGGAGACCGGCAGATGGCGGTTTTCGACGATACCGTGGCCTGGGAGGAAAAACTCAAGATCTATCCTCACTCCATAGAATGGAGCGGCAATGTTCCGGTGGCCAACAAGGCCCAGGCCGAACTGGTCGAAGTGGAACAGGAGGAGCCGCTCCGGGCCGAATGCGCCCACTTCCTGGAAAGTATCGAATCCCGCCGGAAACCGCGCACCGACGGTGAAGAAGGCCTCAGGGTCCTTAAAATCCTGAACGCCTGCCAGAGTTCACTGGAACAGGAGAAGAAGATATTTTTTACCAGCAAATCTGAAGAGAAAGAGTACTATCACCATGAAACAGCCCTGATTGATGAGGGGGTTGAAATCGGCAGGGATAGCAAAATCTGGCACTTTAGTCATATTCTCCCTGAAACCAGAATCGGGACAAAATGCATAATCGGCCAAAACGTGGTAATCGGCCCCAAGGTATTGGTGGGCAACGGCTGCAAGATCCAGAACAATGTCTCCATCTACCAGGGAATAACCCTGGAAGATGAAGTCTTTTGCGGTCCCAGTATGGTTTTTACCAATGTCATGAATCCGAGATCAGCCATTTCGCGCAAAAAGGAATTTTGCGAAACCATGGTCCGCAAAGGCGCCACCCTGGGGGCCAACTGTACCATTGTCGGGGGCATTGAAATAGGGGAATACGCCTTTGTCGGAGCAGGCGCCGTAGTGACCCGGGACATTCCGCCCTTCGCCCTGATGGTGGGCAATCCTGCCCGGCAGATCGGCTGGATGAGCCGCTACGGCAAAAAGATGGATTTACCATTGACCGGTGACGGTGAATACCTTTGTCCTTTCACCGGCGATCAATACATACTTCGCGAAGGTCGTGTGGAACTATGCAACTGAAAAAAGACATCGCCTTTATCGACCTCAAGGCCCAGCAGGCAACCATCCGGCCGCAGATCGAACGAAACATCCAAAAGGTCCTGAATCACGGCCGCTATATCCTGGGCCCCGAAGTCCAGGAATTTGAAGAGAAACTGGCCGATTTCTGCGGCGTAAAGCACTGTATCGGAGTCTCGAGTTGCACGGACGCCCTGCTCATGGTGTTAATGGCCAGGGGAATAGGTCCGGGTGATGCGGTATTTACCACTCCCTTCACCTTTATAGCCACAGCTGAAATTATTTCCCTGTTGGGAGCTACCCCGGTATTTGTGGATATTGATCCCGGAACCTATAATCTTGATCCGGCCCAACTTAAAAAGGCGATTAAAGCTGCCAAGGAGGATGATGCGTCCATTCATCCTCTCCCGACACATCAGTTTCAGTTAAATCCCAAAGCTATTATTCCCGTGGACCTCTTCGGCCTGCCGGCGGACTATGATGCCATCATGGAAACGGCCGCCGGACACGGACTCTTCGTCCTGGAAGACGCAGCCCAGAGCGTCGGCGCCACATATAAGGGGAGAAAAACGGGGAGTCTGGGACATGCCGCAGCCGCCAGTTTCTTTCCGGCCAAGCCCCTGGGCTGTTATGGGGACGGCGGTGCGGTTTTGACCGACGATGACAGCCTGGCCCGGGAGATCGAATCCATCCGGGTCCACGGCAAGGGAAAAGATAAATACGATAACATCCGCACCGGCTTAAACGCCCGCCTCCACACAATGCAGGCAGCAATTCTGCTGGCCAAGCTGGATATTTTCGAAAAAGAACTGACCACCAAACAGCAGATTGCCGAACGGTACAGCCAAGGAATTCAAGACATCTCAAACCGGTTAACGACCCCCCATATTCCCGAAGGACTGCAGTCCGCCTGGGCCCAGTACTCTTTGGTCACCGAAGATAGAGGCTGCTTCCAGGAGTCCTTAAAAAAGGCCGGGGTGCCGACCATGGTTTACTACCCCAAACCCTTGCATCTGCAAACGGCCTTCCAGCCCCTGGGATATAGCAAGGGAGATATGCCGGTTTCAGAAAAAATTTCCGAGACGATTTTCAGCCTTCCCATGCATGCCTATCTGAGCGAGGAAGAAATCGACTTCATCGTCGGAAGGATTGGAGAGACATCGGTTTGAGAACCTATGACTATGTCATAATCGGAGCCGGGATCACCGGGCCGGCTGTGGCCAGAGAACAGATCAAATGGCATACAGAGACGAGCATTGCCCAAAAACCGAGAGTTGCTGACCGTATGCTCTATGATAGATAATGGGAGGCCTGGGCAGACGTCGGTATACCCTGAAAGGATAATTAACTGCCGTAAAAACAGATTAGCAAACAGCACTGGGTGGAGGATTATCTCCAGGAAGGTACAAACCAGGAAAAGATCTGGACCGAAGCCATTGCAGTCGGATCTGCCGAATTTGTTGAAGATATCAAAACCAGGCTTGGGATAAAGGCCAGGCATCGACGAATCCAGAGTAAAGGAAATGGATGCACCATATGCGCTGCATGAGCCGGTTGCTACTTACCGCGCTGATTTTGGGGCAAAAATGATGTTCTAAGGGGTTAAAATAGGCTTTTGTGGAACATATTTAATGATATTTAAGTTTGTTATGTAGGTCCGACCCCGGCACGTCGGCACCCGGCACAACACACAACAGAAATAATGTTGAGCGCACAAAAAGATATCCTTTGAAACAGACCATACAAAAACTACTCCCCTCAAACCGCTTCGCTCGCAGCGTTAGCGTCCTCGCCGGGGGCACGGCGGCGGGACAGGCCATCGTCGTCGCCGCCTCACCGATCCTTACGCGGCTCTACAGCCCGGAGGACTTCGGCGTCCTCGCCGTGTTCGCCTCCCTACTTGGCATCCTCGGTGTCATCGCCAGCCTGCGCTATCAGCTCGCCATCCCTCTACCGGAGAGCGATGAGGAGGCGGCCAACGTCACAGTACTCAGCCTGCTGGTGGTCCTGGGCATGGCCCTGCTCACGGCGGCCATCGCCATCCCCTTTCGGCAGCCCATTGCGGACGCCCTGAACTCCCCGCTCCTGGCTGAGTACATCTGGCTCCTGCCCTTGGGCCTGCTGCTGATGGGCGTCTATCAGGTATTCAGCTATTGGGCTATTCGGACCAGGGCCTTCTCAGCCATTGCCAGGACCAAGCTTACTCAATCGATCAGCATGGTAGCCGTGCAGATCACCGGTTACGCATTGGGGCCACTGGCTCTTCTCATTGGAAGAATTTTCGGCCAAGCTGCTGGTACGACCACCCTTGGTTCTCTCGCGCTCGGGAAACGCCGTGAGGCCTTCCGCCATATGACCCGCTCTGGAATCCGCGAAGCTGCCTGTCGGTATTATAATTTTCCGCTTTACTCTTCCTGGGCGGGGCTATTAAATTCTGGGGGGACCCAGCTTCCTCCAATCTTGTTCTCTATGTTCTACGGGCCTGGTGCAGCTGGCCACTACATGCTGGCCCATCGAATAATTGCATTGCCGATGACTCTGTTAGGCAGAGCGATCGCCGACGTCTTTATGCCCGATGCGGTTGAGGCATTGAGAGAATCAAGGTTGAGGGATTCGGTAGTCTTGGTCCATAAGAATCTTGCCCGGATTGTCCTTCCGCCAGCCGCCATGCTCTTCATTGTAGCGCCAGACCTGTTTCGCATTGCCTTCGGACCGGACTGGGAGGAGGCTGGCCATATGGTCCGATGGCTTACGCCAATGCTCTTCCTGCAGTTTATCGTTTCCCCCTTATCCCGTATCTTCGTTGCACTGGAGAGGCAGAGACTGAGCTTGGCCCTCCAAGGAAACCTGTTCTTATTGCGGTTGGGGAGCCTTGCGATAGCGGGATACTTAGGTATTGCGTTATTGGACGCCGTCTTTTGGTATGGCATTGCCAGTGCGGTTGGATTTTTTGTTTACGTATATCTGATTGCGAACATTACCGATATTTCGTTGCTATCATTCATCCGCAGCTGGGTGTTATGTCTTCCCTGGGTGTTTATCGTGAGCTTTCCCGTATTAATTACGGCGTTCTTTTTTCCAGGGTCGGCCTATCTATATATTATGTTCACTCTGGCTCTGTCTATCACGATTTTGTCTGTTTACTACAGGTTTCTGTTATTGGAGATGAATGATGCCGAATAAAGCACGCCCAAAAACAAAAAATATAGATGGATACGAGTTATCTTTTGATTCCGACTGGACGAAAAGCCTGGAAAGTAGAAAACATTGGGGTTTTTATTGGAATCAAGCATGGTTGGTCCATCAATATACTAGCTTAGATGAGCGACTTATAGAGATTGGTGTTGGGACTGGATTTTTAAGTAATTACTTGCGGGGCCTTGGCTGGGACGTCTTGACAGTCGATATTGATGAAGACAAGAATCCAGATATAGTTTGTGATGTGTCAACATACGATTTCTCTAATGATAGTTTCTCCAGTGTTATAGCGTTCGAAATCTTTGAGCATATCCCATTTCCGCTTTTTCGGAGGACTGTGAAGAATATTTGCTCCGAAAAGCCGAATATTGTTATTTTTTCTTTGCCGTGGTCGGTGAGGAAGATCGCTCATATAAGTATCAAGGTGCCGAAAATTAAAAAAATTGAGTTTAATATTTTGATGCCAAAATCAAAAATATACACCAAAAATCATTTTTGGGAGTTAAAAAGAAAAGGAAGAGGGCGCCGGGAAGTTATAGAAGACGGGGAGAAGGGGTTGATTTCGGTGAAAGATGTGAGTGAAGTCTTCCTTGAACAAGGTTACCGAGTCGCTCCCCTACATAGAGAGGGAAGGATCCAGTTCTTTGTTGCCTTTATAGAATGATGTTCAACCGAGCCATTGTGCGCCTTGGGCGATTAGTCAATTGGGGGCTTGTGCTCATAGATCGAGCTCCAAGTGATTCCGGGATGGTTCCAGAGGTGGTGTATGTGATAGGCCCACCCCGTTCCGGAAGCACGCTTGTGATGCAGACGCTAACCGATGCCTTCGATTTTGGTTATATCAGCAACGGCCACTGCCGTTGGTTCGGCGCTCCGGCCCTTGCGGAGCGGTGGTTTCGCCCGCTGAAAAACAAACAACCCTCCGACTACGAGTCTCAGCACGGCCGAACGAAGCAGGATTCGGATCCCGCGGAGTGCGGCGCCTGGTGGTATCGCTTCTTTCGTCGGAAACCGGCCTACGTAACGAATCACGATGTCAGTGAGCGGAAAATGCGGGCTTTCCGGGGTTCTCTCGCGAGGTTGCAGGAGGCATTTGGCAAGCCCCTCATCTTCAAGAATCTCTTCGCCAGCCTTCGCCTGGAGCCCATGGCTCACTATGTTCCGGAGGCGCTCTATATCGTTATTGAACGGGACTGGGTCGACAATGCGCAGTCCATCCTGAAAAGCCGCAAGGATGCCCTGGGCACCTATGACCGCTGGTGGTCCGTGCCCCCGCCGAACGTCGACGAGCTGGAGAAACTGCCGCCTGTACAGCAGGTTGTGGGACAGATTGAGTCCATCCATCGGCTCATCGACGAGGATATCCAGCGCCTGGGACTGGAGGACCGGACGTTCCGGGTGTGCTACGAGGAATTTTGCGCGGACGTTCACGGCACTTTGGAGCGCTTCCAGGCCTTCCTGGCAAGCCATGGGGTAGAGCTGGAACGTCGCTGCGAGGTGCCAACGGAGTTCGAGGTCCGTCGTTCGGTCAGGATTCCGCAGAAAATGTATGACGAACTGGTCGAAGAGGTCGCCTGCCTACAGGTAAGCGGCCGCAGGCAAGGAGAGAGTGCGTGAAAATTGAGGTTGTAAATTCCCAGGACCAATACCGGGCACTATGTGAGGTGGAGACCTCGATCCCCCTATTCTCCCAGGCTTGGTGGCTGGACACTGTAGCCGGGCCGGACTATTGGAGTGCGGTGCTTGCGCTGCGGGGAGAGGAGGTGATCGGAGCGCTTCCATATGTCTGGAGTTGCCGCTGGGGTATAAGGCTGGTGACCCAACCGAAACTGACGCAAACTCTCGGCCCGTGGTTACGCCCATCCAAGGCCAAGTACGCCAAGGCGCTTGCGATGGAAAAGGACGTCCTCGGTGCCTTGGCTGATGGGCTGCCCGATTTTGCTGCCTATCGGCAGAACTGGGACTACGCCCGGGGGAACTGGTTGCCCTTCTACTGGCGGGGTTATAAACAGACCACCCGGTATACCTATGTATTACCGGATATCTCTGATAACAAACAGCTCTGGTCGGGGTTTCAAAAGGATATTCGCGGCAACATCCGTAAGGCTGAGGACAGGTACGGGGTCCGGATTCGGTTTGGTGAAGATATTGGCGAGCTTTTTCCCGTTCTGCGGAAGACCTTCGATCGGCAGGATAAGAGGCTCCCCTTCTCGGAGCATTTTCTCTACAAGGTCGATCATGCTGCGGCGGCTGAGGGGAAAAGGGCGATCATCTTGGGGGAGGATGCCGAGGGCAGGTTTCACGCCGGGACCTATATCGTCTGGGAAGGTGATACGGCCTATCAGCTTCTTAATGGTTACGATCCAGAGCTGCGGCAAAGCGGTGCGGGAAGCCTCTGTGTTTGGTCGGCGATTAAAAAGGCTGCACAACACGTCAGCCGCTACGACTTCGAAGGCTCCATGCTGGAGCCGGTGGAGCGCTTCTTCCGGGCCTTTGGCGCCATGCAGGTTCCTTATTTTCGAGTCGAGCGCACCGACTCCCGGCTTATCCGGGCAGCCCTCTGCGCCCGGGAACTGCTTCGCAAGAGTCGCTGATGGTCATCGTCGAGACACCGAATACCCGCCTCCCGGAACGCGACTACATCCTGAGGGTGGTGCTGGGGGAGTTCCTCGGCCTTTCCTGGACCCGGCAGTCCTGGGACGGGGATGACGTCCGGATTACCGTCGCGCAACTCGGAGGGGAACTGCGGCTACCGGATGTCCTGTTTCAGACTCCGGATGACGCGTGGCTGACGGAGGCATCTATGCCGCGGCGCCCGCTCGCGCAATGGGACACTTGGGAGTTGAGTGAGACGGGCACCGTCGTCGAACCAGCCGTGCCGGTTATCTACGGTGACCGTGAGCCGAGTCTGCAATGCGATGAAGACGGAACTCGTCTCCCCATCGACATTTTCGGCTCCGCCTTCTTCATGCTGAGCCGTTACGAAGAACTGGTGACCGAGGATCGCGACGAACACGACCGTTTCCCGGCCTGGGCGTCTTTGGCTTACCAGGAAAGCTTTCTCGAGCGGCCCATCATTGATGAGTACGTAGAGGTCCTCTGGGAGGCGATACAAGGGATCTGGCCGCGCCTGGACCGCGCAAAACGGCAGCCTCGCACCCGTGTCACTTGCGACGTAGACAGCCCCTTTTGTTTCGATGGTTCGCTGCGGAGGATGGTGCGCCGGATCGGCGGTGATTTGCTCAGGCGTCGCTCCCCACGCAAGGCCGCGCGGACGGTGGTCGGCTCCTGGCTGTGCCGACGGGGTGTCCATCGCCTTGATCCACACCGGGACGGCCTCGAATACATCATGGATGTAAACGAGCAGGCAGGCCGCTCCGTGGGCTTCTACTTCATCGCTGAAAAGACCCACCCCCGGCTCGACAAACCAGTCAGTCTGGATGATCCGCGCATGCGTACATTGATCCGTGAGATTCACGGGCGGGGGCACGAGATCGGCCTGCATCCGGGCTACAACACCTACCAGCACCCGGGGGCCATGACACGTTCCGTTGAGACGCTCCACCGGGTCCTGACCGAGGAGGGAATCAAGCAGGAGGACCTCGGAGGCCGCCAGCACTTCCTGCGATGGAAGACGCCGACCACAGCACGCCTGTGGGACGACAACGGGCTGAATTATGACAGCACCCTGGGCTACGCCGACCGACCCGGATTCCGGTGTGGTACGTCTCGTGAATATCCGCTTTACGATCTGAGTCAACAACGTGCGCTGCGACTACGAGAACGTCCGCTGATCGTAATGGAGTGCTCCGTGATTGCGGAGCGCTACATGGCGCTGAGCTATAGCGAGGAGGCGCTGTCGCTGATGGAAAGGTACCGTGAGCTCTGCCACCGTTTCGGCGGGGACTTCACAATGCTCTGGCACAACTCGCACCTGGATTCAGCAGCAGATCGAGAATTTTATCGGCGGCTTGTCGGTTAAGCTTCCGAACGGACACAAAACGCCGTCTCCGGAGACCAAGTGGTCCCGCGGCACAGCTATTTGGAAGCATGCTGGACACTTTAAGATTATGGGGACCTCGTCGGCGCACGTCCCAGAATTGGTATAAGCGCCAGAAGCCCCGGCAATCGGTAATAACGAAGGAAACCCACGGAACCCATGACCCATATCATGACAATACTCGGCGCTCGCCCGCAATTCATCAAGGCGGCACCTGTCAGCCGCGCTTTCCGGAAAGAGGCTGGCTTGGAGGAGCGCATCATCCACACCGGCCAACATTTTGACGCCGGCATGTCGGATATTTTCTTTGAGGAACTGGGCATTCCCGCGCCGAACCATCATCTCGGCGTGGGCGGCGGCGGCCACGGCGTCATGACCGGCGCTATGCTACAGGCACTGGAGCCGCTGCTGGAGGCGGAGCGGCCGGACTGGGTTCTGGTCTACGGCGACACCAACTCCACCCTGGCAGGTGCCCTGGCGGCGGCGAAGCTCCACATTCCCGTCGCCCACGTCGAGGCCGGCCTGCGCTCTTTCAATCGGCACATGCCCGAGGAAATCAATCGCATCCTCACCGACCAAGTTGCGGATCTCCTGTTCACGCCAACGAACACCGCCACTGACAACCTGCGCCGGGAGGGAATCGCCGAAGAACGCATAAAACAAGTGGGGGATGTCATGTTCGACGCTGCACTTTTCTACGCCGAGCGAGCGGCCGACCGCAGCGCTATACTGGCCGAGCATGGCCTGACAAAGGGGCAGTACATCCTGGCCACCGTCCACCGCGCCGAGAACACCGACAATCCTGAACGACTATGTGCCATCATGGACGGGCTGGATGCCGTGGCCACTGAACGGCCGGTGATCCTGCCCCTGCACCCGCGCACCCGCGCCGCCCTAGCCCGGGAAGGCATCGAACCACGCAACATCCAGCTCATCGACCCGGTGGGCTATCTCGACATGGTGACCCTGGAGAGTAACGCCGCCATCATCGCCACCGATTCGGGAGGAGTGCAGAAAGAAGCTTTTTTTTATAAAGTACCTTGTGTTACTTTAAGAGATGAAACTGAGTGGGTTGAGCTGGTGGAACACGGTTTCAATCATTTGGCAGGAGCAGATAAGACAAACATAATACATTCTGCATCTGAATTGAAAGGGAGGCATCATGACTGGAGCCTTTCTCTTTACGGCAAGGGTGACGCAGCCAGCCTCATTGTTAGCAGTATTCATAAGTCGATTTATCAATAAGAGGCTGTTCAGCCAAGACATAAACAAGGCCAGCAGATAACAATATGAAATTAGCCTATGTCGTTCTTCTTATCCAACCGATTACCGGTATCCAAAAAAGCATTCAGGAAAAGGCCAGGGCATTTGCAGCCAACTCTATTGACATTGATATAATAGTCCTTAATCCGGATATTGAGAAAACGTGCGAAGGGGTACAATATGTCAGGATCAAGTCATCGCTGCCAGGCCTCTTCCGTTACCTTAATTCCCTATTCCGCCGTTATAAACTTATTGACAGTAATATTGACCTGAAGAAATATGATTTTATTATTCTACGTTATCCGAGTGCTGATCGTTCTGGAATACGCTTCATAAAAAAGTACAAGATAATCACCGAGCACCATGCCGATGTTCGTAGCCAGTTTCTGGCTCCTCTTCCCGGAGCAACTCCTGTTTCGATAAGGTTATTAAAACATATCCGCTACTTCTTGGAAAAAACATATGGCCACCGGATACTTCATAATTGCCGTGGAATTATCTGTGTAACAAATGAAATCAGGCAAGTGGAATCAGAAAGAGTCCGACCGGGAACACCTTCTATGACAGTAGCCAACGGCATAGATGTGGATAATATCTACCAAACTGGTTACAAAGTATACAATGGGACCGAGCTGGACCTTGTCTTTATCGCAAGTTCCATGAATCCATGGCATGGCCTGGACAGACTTATCAGATCCCTGGACAAGCATCATGGTCCTCCACATATCACATTTCATATTATCGGCAATATTTCTGAGAAACAAATCAATCTAAATTCTTCAGCTGATGTCACCCTGCGATTTCATGGTATACAGACTGGCAAAAATCTCGATGGACTTCTCCAGAGAATGAATCTGGCCTTCAGCACACTCGCCCTGTTTCGAAACAGAATGGAAGAAGCATGCGTATTAAAAACCAGAGAATATACCGCCAGAGGTCTTCCGTTTGTTCTTGCATACAGTGATCCTGATCTCGACAATGTCGATCCTTCCCGTACGTTTTTCCTACGGATTGAAAACAAGGATACACCAGTTGACCTGAAGGCCGTTATTTCTTTTGTTAAAGAACTCAGTAAAGGAAGTAACCCCACAGAACTTCCCGCTTACATGCGTCAATATGCCAGGGACCACATGGATTGGAAGACCAAGGCTCAAGAGTACGTCTCCTTCTGCAGAAGACTGGCGGACAAGAAATGAAGTAATTTTCAGGACATATCCGGAAAGAAAGAATAGATGTATTCATAATCATTCCGATTAGTCTCAATCATATTATCAATGGCCTTCATTTGTCGCTCCGTAAGTGTTTCCTTCCACTCCTCAAGGGGGTCTACAGTATAATTATTTATGAGTTTCCGGGTGGTTTTTTGATTAAGCTCCCCATGCAGAAATTGACCAAGTCGGTGTAGAATGGAGGGAAGATCTCGGACAATATCATCAAATTGTATATAAAAGACTCTATCCTGCGCCAGCTTAGCCAACACTTTTATGGCGATAAGATTATGTTGGAACCAATAGGCCGGTACATCCTCAAAAGAAAAGGTCTTATTGCCGGATATATCGTCGTTTGTATTTTTTTCTCTATCAGGTACAAAACCCCAGCAACTGCCTTTATCATCCGGGGGATAGATAGTATATCCCTTTCGTTGCATTCGCAGTAAATGTCGGTAGAGGCTATTGGAATGGGAATAGATATCTCTGATAATAAAAATGAATTTCGCCTCGGGAAATATTCTATCAACAAAAGCAATTTTATTGTTTAAGTGAGTTGATTTGTTAAGAAGATAATAGGGATCTCCATATTTTAAGAGAGTCTGGTTCCCATATCTCGCAAGGCGGTATGTGCGGTAAGTGAGGTTATAGAGGGAATTTCTATTCTGGTAGTTTTGGGCAAACCACTTTTGAACGGCACTACTTATTTCTTCTGTGGCGTCATCTCTGATCCTTACCGGGCACTGGGGAACAGTGCCGCATGGGGCCTGACCAATTTCTGTCCAGAATTTATTCAATTCCGAGCCCAAGACCTGAATATTGTTATTTGCAGACAGAACATTTCTAAAAAAAGTGGTTCCGGATCGCATCAGGCCCAATAAAAACAGGGTATTGACTGTCATTGGCTGTACCTTTTCAATAACTCCTTTACTACTTTTTCCCAAAATCTGTAGGACTCAGGCATGCAGAAATTCTGGACATGGGCAAAAAAATGGTGCGGTGATTTCACACTGAATTTCCTGTTGACAAGACCACTGACTAACTTATTGGAGCTATAAATGTATTGCCTGCTTTTCCAATAATCCCAAGGATAAAATTTACGTTTATTATAGGGAATTCCCAGCCCAAGACGGTAAAGCGTATTTAAATAGGCAGAATCGTTCCAGGTACTTTTAAACGGACGATCAGGCCTTGCCATCCATTCCGTAAAGCTGGTCTTTTCAAACTCCCTGATGGCTATAGCTTTAAAGCCTGTCTCCTTTGCCAGTTTATCAGTCACCCCTGGTTGCCATGCATGGCCTGGAGGGACCAGAACTTCAGGAGCCTTTAGACCGGCTTCAACAAAAATCGCTCGACAAAGTTCTAAACGCTGTTTTTGAGAATCAGCAGGAACGGGCTTACTACTCTTATCGTAAACATCAAATTCCGTAAAAGAATTTTCCCACTGATGGGTGAGGCCGTGGCACCAAACAGGTAAATAATCGTTATTTTTCCTTAAAAAATCGACTAACCTGGAAGCATAGTCACTGGCCAAATTTAATCCTGATATGTTGAATATGTCGATAAAACCTGCTGTTACAGCTATAGGAATTCTTATTTGTAGAGATTCTGCCAACCGTAATATTGCTTCATAGGCAGTAAAAGGTACAGCAAAGCCTGTCTTATCAGGATTTTCATAAGGAATTCCTCCATCATCAATTACTAAAACTATCTCATCTCTTCTATGCATCTTTTCAGTCGATCAACTTGTCAAGGATCAAATCCCAGGCTTTGGTAACTTCTTTATAGGTAAGGTGTTCAACGGACTGGAGCGCTCCGGTTTGTAAGGATTTCAATGTTTGTTTGTCTTCGAGTAATTTTACGATACTTTTACTATAATCCGATGTAGAAGCATTCTTTTTCAGAAGTAGACCATTATGGTGCTCTTTCACCAATGTGCTGATATCACCGACATCATTAACTACCGGAACCACGCCGCAAGCCATAGCCTCAATTAAGACAAAGGGGAGACCTTCTGACTCGCTTGCCATGATAAGCAATTGCGTCTGTCGTAAATAAACAGAAACATTTTGGCGATAGCCAGCAAATTCGACATATTTTGATAGTCCCAGTGAAAAAACAAGATCTTCAAGTTTATCCCTCTCCTTCCCATCCCCCACAATACATAGACGTCTCCCTGGTGAGGCGGCAACTACTTGACTCCAAACGTTAATAATAAAGTCAACCCGTTTAACCGGTAAAAGATCTCCGATAAAAACCGCATCATATATCTTTTCACTTTCAAAATCAGGATAAAAATCATCCGTCACACCATGAGGTAGTATAAATAGGGCGGCAGGATCAAAGTCATGTCGTATGAGCAGCTCTCTGGTATTAGGACCGGTAACACTTATAGTTTTTGCATTTTTAAGGACTTGTTTGGCTACAAAACCTTGCCATCCTCGGAGTTGTTCCTGGACGTTTTCACCAATCACACCTACATGCAGAGGAGTTCTGCTTATTTTACTTACAAGTAAACCTAAAACGCCATAGGGAATAGGGGTAAAAGTGACTATAGCGTCATATTTTCTTTTTAGAGCCAGATAGATGCCAGCAAAAAACATCATTAATAGGCTGATTACTAATGGAAAACGTTCAAAATCAACCACCTCAATGTGGCTCAATTTTTTTTTTGACCACTTTAACGGCCGCAGGGCAGTAAGTTCTGCCACTCTATCACATTGAGCCAATGGCTGATAATGATTGGCAAAAGCATGGTGAAGCTTTGCTATGGCAAGGATTTTTATCTTATCCATTTCCCTTCTCTTTTACCGGCGAAACGAGCAATCAATTCTTTACAAATTTACTCTTCAGTCTTCGAAAAAAGAATACCATTCCGTCCCTGAAAAGGCTGATTTCAATTCATCATAATTTGTCACGAGATCTCTTAAGTTTTCCGGATTCTGTTTTCTTAAATTGGTTTTCGGCTCCACATAATGAAGGTCAAGAAAATCCGTTATCTTAGCGAAAGTATCTTCAGGATCACTGACTAAGTTCTCATAGTATACTGAGATCTTGGAATGATTTTTAAACATTTCATCTCCAAGTCTTTCCCATTCTCTCGTTTGTTTAAATCCTTCTTCTAATTCTTCAACAGTAAAACTGACTCTCTTATCTTTATCTTGATTGAGTTTCTTAGACGAGTTAGCTATCCAAGAATTTTGAATAACTGCGAGCTTCCTTGAAATCAATGTCCTGAAAATATTACGCCTCTTTAAATGTATTACCAGCAGATCATTCAGTTTTATAAGTTCTTCCCAGATAGCACCGGATTCATCATCTTGGGGATGATAATAGAAGATTTTGAATCCCTTAGCTTTAATATTCCGAGGTTCTCTGGAAAATGTTTTTTTAAGAATGTTCTCATAATCTTTTCCGTTTAATTTGCTAAAAATTTCTTCTTCTGCTCGAATATTTGGATGGGAATTCAAAAACGAAATGAGCATAGTTGAGCCGGTTCTCGATCTTGACAACACGATAAAACGCTTATAATCAGAATGCCCCACTGCTTTGAGAAATCTATATTTAAGCTCTTTTAATGCTTTACTGGGATGTTTTAAGACCTTTATGATTAATTTCATCAAATTATCCGAAACTTTTCTGTCTTTTTGACGACTAATCCTCATTTAACTTCTTTCTTGAATCAATCAAGTCTTTTGATCTTTTGTTTTGAGGAATTAAACCAGCGCCCGCCGCCATGAAACCAGTCCTCTGAACATCCAGGCGTTGCACCAGCGAAGTAAAGTAAACTTCTTGGTCATTCTTCTGCCCTGCTGATAGTAAAATCTACCTTCAGGATCATACATATTATCCAAACTCCAGGTACCGATTTTATCCAGAAGAACTCTGTAATTATAACCGTTGCGGACAGCCAGGCCAAATGATACCAGGCCCTGGGCTGCCCCGTGAATGTCATGGGGATAGTCCCGGTCGCTCATCCATCTGGGAGAGCCATCCGGATTAAAGAGTTTATCCGCATAAAAGGCAAGTCCTTTTTCATACTTGATTTTCCAGCACCAGTCATCAGTTGCTTCCATATAACGCCACAGAGCATCCAGAATAAAACCGGTATGATAGTTGTCATGCCGGATGTGGGAATCCTCCGGAGGATCGGTGTAGTACCAGGCCCCGTAATCGGTTTGCCGGTCAACCACATAGGTGACTAAGCGCCTGGCGGTATCAGCCAGCTCCGGCCTGCGACCCAGGGAGACGAGCTGGGCCAGCACAGCCCCGATCAGGATGGAGACATCCATAACCTTCATGGTCATGGGCAGGGGCATGTAGCCCAGACAGAGGCGGTCAGGTTCGTCCAGGAGAACAGTTAAGTCGTTGAGGAAAAAGTCTGCTGCCTTTTCCACCACGTCCAGGTATTCCTTTTTGCCGGTAAGGCGGTAGGCCTCCAGGAAAGCCTCGCAGACAAAACAGGTTACCACGGCATTGGGTGTTTTGGGCGGGGCATAGAAACCCGGGTCCTGCCAGGGGTAATGATAGCCCCAGCAGTATTCACTGGAGGGGGCCCGGGAACGGTTTTTCAAAAGCATTTCCAGGAGGGATTCCGCCTGCTGAAGGTAATCCATCTCCCCGCCTGTTTGATAACGGTCCAGGGAGCCCAGGGAAAAAAGAGCCAGTCCCTTGGGATTAATCACCTTTTGGACGCCGAGCAGGGGCCGGATATTCACCGGAGAACGCATCACCAGTTGGATGGCGATGATTCGCGGCCACTTTCCCCAGCCCAGCAGACCGTGTAGTACAGGGCTGTTTAAGCCGTCATGCTTGTTATAGCCTTTGAAATCCCGGCTGCTGCTCCAGTCCCAGACGCTGGTCAGCACTGTATCTATGTCCTGTCTGCCCATAAGGTTCTTGAATTTGAATCCCTCATCCCATCCCCTCTCCCAAGGGGAGATGGGAGAAGGAAAAATTTTTTATTTATACTTAATTATACGTCGGCCATTCACGGCTTCTGCGCTTTTTCCCTGATTTTGTCCGGTAAAGACATCCAGCCAGATCTCCATTCCCAGCATAAGATAAATGGTAAAATAATGCCAGCGCAGGCGGGGATGGGGACGGGCCTTTAAAACGTTTTGGACAAAGTCAGGATTAAACAGGCCGCTTTTCTTCATCCGTTCCGGACTCAAGTATTCCTGGATGAGAGGTCTGAGATGGTCGAGATAAAACTCGTGGGCCGGTACCTGGAAACCGCTTTTGGGTCTTTTCAGAACTTCTTCCGGCAGCCAGCGGGAGCTGATCCGGCGCAGCAGTCCCTTAAGCTGGTTGCCGGGCATAAGCTGACGCCGGGACAGGTCAGAGACGGCGGCTACCAATTCCAGGTCAAGAAACGGGACTCTTACTTCCAGCCCCCTGGCCATACTGACCCGATCCTCGTTCCAGAGAAAATCGTTGATCATTTTCTGAGAGAATTCATAGCGGGCAGCTTTTTCCACGCTGTCCCCTGTCCCCTGGGGCCACATCTCCTCTAAGAGCTCAAAAGCCCCGGGTAACTCAGCATCGAGCATTCTGGGACCGTAAAGTCTCCTTCGTTCTTTGGGGCAGTCCCAGATATTGCGCAGGATGCCATAGGTCCGGGCAATACTGGAAGCAGCCAAAGCCTCTCCTCCCCTCTTCCATTCTTCATAATTAAGCCCCAACGGGCTAAAAAAACCGGAAGAAATTTTCCCTGCTGATTTAAGAAGAAAAGAGGGAACCAGATTGTGGAGACGAGCAATTCGAGCCATATAGCCATGGATATTGTAACCATAAAATATTTCATCCCCGCCCAGCCCAGAGAGGGCCACTTTAACGTGACCGGCTGCCAGCCTGGCAACCAGGGCGGACTGCAGAGCGTTGACTTTGGGAACCTCAAGATGATAAATCAAATAGGGCAGCCATTCCCGGAGATCAATTTCAACCTCTTCCTGGAAGTTCTGCACCCCCAGAATTTCAGCGGTTCTTGCCGCACCTGTTGCCTCAAAAGGGGAATCTCCGGTTTTGATGGTAAAAGTCGGATAGCAGTCATTGTGAACAGTGCCGGACCTGGAGGCCAGGGAAGTCAGGATACCGGAGTCAATCCCGGAAGACAGGTAACCGCCCAGGGGGACGTCACTTATCAGCTGCCGGGTGACACTGTGTTCCAGGGCATCCGCCACTTCTTCGCCGGTAACAGGGGGCTCGGGTAACTTAAAGGCGGCAGCTGATGAAACTCCGTTCACAATCTCCATAGCCCCATTCCGCCAGCAAAGAAGCCCCCCGGGAGGCAGCTGCCTGATCCCCTGCCACATGGTTCTGTCCCCGGGCAGATAACGGAAATTCATCAGAAGATGGAGAGAGGCGGGGTCAAGATCAGGTTTTTCAGGCAGGGCGGATAGAATGGCTTTGACCTCGGAACCGAAAAAAAAATTATCATTTTTATGATTAAAAAACAGGGGCTTTATTCCTATGGGATCCCTGGCTAGAAAACCTTTGCTTTCCACCTTATCCCAGAGGGCAAAGGCGTACATGCCGTTAAGCCTTTTAAGGGAATCCAGCCCCCATTGATGCCAGGCATTCAAGAGGACTTCAGTGTCAGAGCTGGTCCTGAATTCATACCCCAAACCACTCAGTTCCTTCTTGAGTTCACGGTAGTTATATATCTCGCCGTTAAAAATCAGGGTAAACCGACCGTCCGCAGAAGTCATGGGCTGTCTGCCGGTTTCCAGATCTATGATAGCCAGCCGAACATGCCCCAAAGCAGCTCCGTCGTCAATTTGTATACCACGGCCGTCCGGCCCCCGGTGGTCGATGGCAGCCATCATAGCAGCCAGTCTGCTTTCTTTTTCCTCCCGGGGAAAAGGATTGCCGAAAAAGCCGGCTATTCCGCACATAAACTTACTTCCTCCATACTCCCCACTCCCCGCTTTTCCCTTCCCACTTCTTACTCTCCGGATAATTGCTGACCAGATCAGCCACAAAGGCTGCGACATCGATTTTATCAGAGAGTAGCCGGCGGCGTCGTTCCTGCCAGTAGTCTTCAGAATGGCTTAGCAGGTCATTGATAGCTTCTTTGATCCTGGGCCAGTCAAGCTGGAACACATTGCGGACCAAACCGTAAACCTTCTCCTGTTCATCCGTATACCCCCGGCCGGTCAGGGCCGCGTAGACAGCAGGAGTGCCCAGAACAGCGCATTCCGAGGCCATGGTGGCACTTTCTCCCACATATAAAGCGGCATACGCCATTAAATGGTGGATGTCTTCAACCCGGCCCTGAAACTTGAAATCCTGAAGATCGGCAGGCAGGGGACCTTCCGCTGAGATGATAACCCTGCCCTTTTCCCTGAGATAGTGGGCGATGTTCTGCAGCAGCTCCGTATTCCAGCCGGTTTCACTGACATCGTGGCTGGCCCCCCAGGAAACCGTACGGATCAGGAAAGTGGGCCTTTCTCTGTCCAGGCCGCAGGCGACCGCCTTCTCATAATCAGGCTGGAAACGATTGGGATGGAGATAGGATAGTTCATGATAACCGGGGTATCTCAGATTCCAGGGCGGCAGCCAGGCCTGGTAGCATTCAGGCACGGCAACCAGGGAGGCAAAAGGATAGGTTATAAGGTTGGAAAGCCAGGCGTTTTCCGTATCATAAAAAATGATGGCGGGCACCCCGCTTAAAAGACGGACATGAGCGGGATTTACCCCGCCGATACCGGTCATGATATCAGGTTGGAACTCTTTTACCGCTTTTAGGAGGGCTCTGTCTCTTTTTATCATCTCCCCTAAAAGAGCCTTTAGTCCTCCTTTGCCCGGATGGTCGGACAGCACCCTGTGGGGTAGATTAAGTCCGTCCAGAAGGTCGGTGGCGATCTCTTTTTTGCGGGAGGTAATAACCACCTCATGACCATTTTGCTGCCAGATTTTTATAGCCTGGCGGAAAAAGTGGACATGGGCGGGATGACCGATATCAACAAGAATTTTCATATCAGCTTCTACTCAAAATGCTCCACCCGGTCATAACGGGACTGGGTAATCTGCTCCGAAACCATGCCCAGGAGAAAAACCATGACAGCCATACTGAAGAGCATGGCAGACATGTTGGTGAATCGATGTGCTGTTATAAAAGTATAACCGTAATAACCCAGGCCCAGGAGGAAAAAGATAAGGCTTACCGGCAGAAAGATCTTCAGCGGAGAAAACAGGGTGGCGATCCGGATAATGATAAGGAGGAAGCGGTAGCCGTCCCTGATGATCTTTATTTTGCTCTTGCCCACCCTTTTATGGGCCTGGATGGGGACAAAGCCCACGGTATGGCCGCTGCGCAGGAAAGACAGGGTGGACGTGGTGGGATAAGAGAAACTGTTGGGGAACAGAGAAAGGTACTTCAGTACAATGGAACGGTGGAAGACCCGAAAACCGGAAGTCAGGTCCTTGATGTTGAAATTGGCCACATAACTGGCCAGCTTGTTGTAGCACCAGTTGGCCAGCCGCCGCCCGATGCTGGCCTGGCTCTCGCCTGTCCTGGCCCCAATAACCAAGTCGTATTTTTCCGCCTCGGCCAGCAGTCTGGGGATATCCTCCGGATCATGCTGGCCGTCGCCGTCCATCAGGACCACCAGATCGCCGGAGGCGCTTCTGATTCCGGTCTTGACCGCAGCACCGTTACCGATATTATAGGGGTGGGACACCACTTTTGCCCCGTTTTCTTCCGCGGAGCGGACGGTATTGTCGGTGCTGCCGTCATCAACCACGACTATTTCATAGTCAGGATAGAGGCTGCGGATGCGGGCCACGGTGCTGCCGATGACCTGCCCTTCGTTAAGGGCCGGAATAACAACGGATACTTTCAATTATTTTCCTCCTCTTTCCTGTTTTGCCATCAGCAGAGCCCGCCACCTGCCGCTCGACTCCTGCCGCTGACTTGTCCATCCCCGCCTTTCCAGACGCTCAGCCGCTTCCTTAACCTGACGTCCCTGGAGGCCGGAGACAATGAGCCGGGCTTTTCCGGCAGCTAAGCGGCAGATCTCCGCTTCCAGCCTGTAAAAGACAGAGGCGGTCAGATTGGCCAGGATAAGATCGAACGCTCCTCTGACTACAGAGAGGTCCTGATCTGTTATGAAAACCGTTTTCTCCAGGTTGTTGGCCTCAACGTTTTTCCGGGCGGCAGTTACTGATTCCGGGTCTATCTCCACTCCCAGGACATTTACCGCCCCAAAACGGGCAGCCAGAAGACCGAGTATCCCCGAACCACAGCCCACATCAAGGACCCTGCCCGGAGTCCCGCTTTCAGCTGATTTTTCCAGAAGACTCACAGCCAGGCTGGTGCTGGGATGATTACCGGAACCAAAACTGAAAACCGGATCAAGATAGATATCTCCGGGCAATACCGCTTCCCTGTCCAGACCGCAGAGCCGGGTTTCAACAATCTCCGGCACAGGCCCTTTCCCGGAAAAACAGCTTATTTTTCCCAGGCAACCCCGGAGTTCAACAAGTACCCGGTCCACGTCTTCTGTCTGCCCCAGTTCTACAATAAGATGTTTATCCCTGTACCGGCAACCGGTAACTTCTCTCAGCCCTTTTTTTATCTCCCGGTAAATTTCAGAGGCCTGGCCCTGATTTTGCACCCTTATGCGAACAACAAAATCAGTCCCCACTCTCCACTCCCCACTTCCCATTTGGGCATACCGGTTCTGCTTCATAAACCGGGTCGTCATGGCCGAAAACAACCCTGCGGAAAAAGCGGATGGTTTCCTGACGCCGCCTGAAAGTCTTGATATGTTCGCTGATCAGATCGGTCACCGGCAGCCTTGTAATCGCCATTTTATAATCAATATTCGAGGAAAAACTGCTGTCCAGATACCAGGCATAGATCAGACCCATCATCATACCCGGAGGTGTGAAGCCTTCCATGCCGTTGATGAGCCGGGTATAAAGGAGCTCATTGTCAGCCGCAGAACACATCCGGACAAGCCGGAGGTACTGATCCAGCTCATCAGGCCGGAAATAGCACGCCCTATCCCCTTCAGGCCGTAGATGGAGCTTAAAGGCCCGGCCCAGTTTAATTCCGTCCCGGCTGATATCAACCATCTCTTTGCCGGCGGCGTAGTTGCCGAGAAGTGACTGCCCCAGGGCCACCAGAAAAGCAAATTCAAAAAGGGCCTGATCCTGAGGGACATCCTCCCTGATATAAATGCACTTTTCTTCCGGACCGTAAAAAGACATTACGTTGTCCCATTTCTGGCTGCGGTTCCACTCCTCTCTCTTTAAAATCTTAAGGCCCTGCACCAGTTCCAGGTGAGCGGGGAGGATATCCTGATGACGCCACAAAATATCCCTGATCCATCCCCTGAACCCATCCCCGATCCACCATCTTTCCAGATGCTCCTCACGCAGGGCCCTCTTCTGATTCAGGGTACGGCTGTCCTGCTGAAGACAATGGCTCTTTCTATAATAAGGGGGATAAGCTCCTCCCCGGGTCCCTCCGGGGATATGCTCCCTGATGGCCTGGATCGTTTTGATAGCCTGAGCCAGGGATTCCGGATTATGCTGGACTTTTCCGTCCTTTAAGGCCGGTTCGGAAAATATTCTCGCCTCGATGGGGGTAAATCCCATCTGCCGGACCCTGCCCCTGTCCAGGTAGATGGGAGCCTTTTCTTCCACGGCATAATTCTGAAGGATACTGCCCGGAATATCCTGGAGCCCCAGGAGGAGAACCTGTTCAAAGAGCCCTTCCACACCTCCGGGAATGTTTCGGTGATAGGCGTTGATAAGGTCAGAGACATGGAAGCGTCGGCGGGGGTTGTCCGGGGCCACGTCGGTCTCCCCTTTCTGGGCCCAGATATTGGCCACCAGAATTTTCATGGCCTTTTCGTTCGACCTGATCAGATCGGCAAATCCGGGAATCTGCAGAATAGGGGTGATGCTGCTGTACAGGCTGCCGGGGGCGAAAACAATAACGTCTGCCTCCTTAATTGACCTGGCCACCTGCTCAGGAATGACCGGATCCTCGACGAATTCGACAAAAACCCGGTCAACCGGACTCTTGCGGCGGGAACTGCTTATTTTGCTTTCCCCGGAAACCATGACCCCGTTGGCATAAAGAACATTCAAATGCCCCTGACTCAGGGTGCAGGGATAGACAGCCTCCGGATCGGCCCCTATGAGTTCGGCAAAACCGGAAAGACCGTCCATGAAGTCCTCATGACCGACTTCCAGGGTGTTATTATTGCCGTTATAAATGGCCGCGGTGAGAAGGAGATTTCCCAGGCAGTGAGGTCTTTCCAGAAGAGGCTGCAGGCGGGTATCTGTAAAGAGTTTGGCCAGCAGGTCCTTTAGGCCTTCCTTCATCCCCCCGGGGAGATAGTCAACCGAAAACCCGGTACAGCTTATCAGTTCCTCCGGGTTTTCGGCTCTATCGGTAAACCGGTGGTTAAACAGGCCATGGAGAGTCCGGACGGTACGGCAGGCCCCTTCCCGGCTCAATCGGTATTTATTTTTGAGTCTTTCCTCCTGGATGGAGGATAAAAGAACATGCCTTATATCTCCCAGACCTATAACCGGGAGATCTTTCAGGAGCTCTCCGGTCGAACCCCCGTCGTCGGTGACGCATACAATGGATGAGGTTTTGGGAAAAACCTGCTTCAGGCCCTGGAAGGGATCATCCGGCCAGTCCGGATTACGGCTGTCCCCGCCAATAACATTTGCCAGGCCGGTCCCTCCCCCCAGAGCCACAACTTTAACCTCACCGGTATCAATCCCGTCAATGGTTGCCGCCATATCAGCCAGGCCGGCGGTGATATGGGGCGGGGCTTCCGGAGGACCAAAGAGGACCAGGTCGATGACTTTTTCCACCAGGCTGCGCCGGGGTAAAAGATCAAAAGGCTCGAGCCTGATCTGCGACAGTCTCTTAAAACAGTCCGCTACTTTATCTTCTGCGGGCATATGATTGAGGCTAAAGGTTCAAGATGCAAGGCTAAAGTCCGGTGGCTGCCATCTGCTTGCGGACCGCAGCCTCGGATTCGGCCAGGGCCGCCTTTTCATCTTCTTTCAGGGGAAATTCCATAATCCTTTCCACACCACCCTGGCCCAGCACTACAGGGACGCCGAGAAAACAGCCGGAAAATCCGAATTCTCCTTCCACATAAGCGGCGCAGGGCAGCACCCTTTTACTGTCTCTGAGTATAGCCTCGGCCATTTCCACCGCTGCCAGGCCCGGGGTGAAATAAGCTGAACCGGTTTTCAGATGGCTGACAATTTCCGCCCCTCCCTGCTGAGTCCTCTGGACAATTTTCTCCAGTTCATCCCGGCTGAGAAGATCGGCAACCGGCACTCCGGATACGTTCGCCAGCCTGACCAAAGGCAGCATATTATCTCCGTGAATGCCCATGACCATGGCGCTCACATCACGGGGCGCCACTCCCAGAGCCTGGGCCAGGAAAGTGCGATAGCGGGCGGAATCAAGGACTCCGGCCATCCCCACCACCCTGTTTTTAGAAAATCCCGAAACCTTGAAGGCGGTATAGACCATGGCATCTATGGGATTGGTGACCACGATAATAGTACTGTCAGGGGAATATTTCGCCACCTCTTCGGTACATGACCTGACTATATCCACATTCCTGGCCAGGAGATCATCCCTGGACATCCCCGGCTTCCGGGCCAGACCGGCAGTAATGATCACTACGTCCGACCCGGCGGTATCGGCATAATCGTTGCTGCCGGTAATCTCGACCGGAAAACCGTCAACCGGAGCTGCCTGACTCAGATCCAGGGCCTTGCCCTGGGGTATTCCTTCCACCACATCCAGCAGGACAATATCCGCCAGACCGCGGCTTGCCGCCCAGTGAGCGGCTGTAGCCCCTACATTGCCGGCGCCTATTATGGTTATTTTATTTTTCATATCTCGTTTCCTTTATTAGCTGTTAGCTTTTGTATAAAACTGGTTAACATTTTTTTCAGCTCATTCACATGGAGATCAAGTCCCCTATAACTTTCTTCATGTATGTATTTAACCGCATCCTTCTGCTATGTTGGTTGGAATGGATGCAGCCGCTCTTCGTAATTGAGCCGTGAGGCCGAATCGTTCGTCATCAGGAAACGTCTGACTAATTCCATAAACTTCCAGAGTAAATTGATGCGCTTTACCCCAAATTTTCAGTTCCCTAAAATCCCGCATTACCTCGTCCCGATATTTGCCAATATCCAAAAGCCAATGGCTTACTGCTAAAGGCTAATAGCTTAGCTGACAGCTCATAAGCTCTTCCACCCTTTTTATATCTTCCGGGATATCAACCTCCACGGAATCATGTTTAGTTACTACGACCTGGATATCATAACCGTATTCCAGGGCCCGGAGCTGTTCCAGTTTTTCCGGCCGCTCCCATTCCCCTTCAGGAAGGCTTACAAATGTGAACAGAAATTCCTTACGGTAGGCATAAAAACCGAGATGTTTGTAATAAGAAGGCGGTCTGGCTTCAGTAGGGTCCCTCTGGAAAGGAATTGAGGCCCGGGAAAAATAAAGGGCCTTACCGTGGATGTTAAAAACGGCCTTTACATGATTGGGGTTATCTATCTCCTCTTCCCTGACAATCTTGTAAATCAAGGTTGCCATTGGCAGAGACAGGTCGTTGAGAAGGGGACGGGCGACCTGTTCCACCACCTCCGGGGGAAAGAGCGGCTGATCGCCCTGGATGTTGACCACCACATCTTCTTCAGCCAGTTCCATTATTTCCACCGCTTCCGCCAGGCGATCCGTACCGGACTTATGCCCCCGACTTGTCATGACTACTTCTCCTCCAAAGGAACGGACACAGTCGGCTATTCTCTCATCATCGGTAGCCACTGCCACCCGGGACAGGAGAGGGGCGGAAGAGGCCCGTTCATAAACCTGCTGAATCATGGGTTTACCGCAGATTTCGGCCAGGGGCTTGCCCTCAAAGCGACTGGAATGATATCTGGCAGGGATAACGGCCACCACCCGGGGGGACGGCAAATCTTCTAAAATCATAAATTATATGTTAGGGTTATTCTTTAATCTAAGCCTCGAAACTTGACTTGTAATTCATCATTCTCACTGCGCGTGCCCAATAACAAGATAGCCATCCTGGCTGAAGATAAATCAAGAGAAAAAGACGCCGTACTTCTTGCCCGGGACCTGCAGATTCCACTGGCTGAATCCGGGGGAGGCTACAACTTCCTTTTAGTCTATACCAGCGACAGGCTGGAACTGCGTGAGTGCACTGCTCATGCCCCGGGCCCCCTTTTTGTCGATTTCAGCTGTAAGGAACTTAACTTCCGGCGCCGTTTCGGCGGAGGCCGCAAGGAGCCGCTGGCCAGGGCAGTCGGCCTGAAACACAACAGATGCCCGGTTGTCCTTGATGCCACAGCCGGGCTGGGGCGGGACAGTTTCATTCTTGCCGGTCTGGGATGCAGGATATATTTGCGGGAGCGCTCGCCTGTCATCGCAGCTCTTCTAAAAGACGGTATAACCAGGGGCTTGAGAGATAAAGAAATCCAGCCGATCATGGAGAGGATGGAACTTACCGCAGGTGAGGCCAGAACCTTCAAAACCGATCAGACAGCAGTGGATGTAGTTTATCTTGACCCCATGTACCCCGAAGGCGCCCAAAAAGCCCAGGTAAAAAAAGAGATGCAGTTCCTGCGGAAACTTGTGGGCCGGGACAGCGACACCCCTGAACTCCTGGCCTGGGCCCTCTGCGTGGCCTCCAACCGGGTAGTGGTAAAGCGTCCCCGGAAAGCCCTCCCCATATCAGGACCCCCTCCTTCCTTTGCCATCAAGGAAGGCAGGCACCGTCTTGACGTCTACCTCAATTGAGGTTTTACCAGGCCTGATTCCAATTTCTTCCTGATTTTTTAATTAAACCTTAGCCGCCTTGGCCAGAGCTTCCTGCATTTCCTTAAGTCTGTCTTCAGCCAGATTAACCGGGACGGGATATACCAGAAGCCTGTCCATAACAGCGCTGGAGGCGGGCAGAGCTGAACTGTCATATACTACCCGTCGTCTTCCGTCCGAATCCTTAAAGGGCCATCCTGACCCGGTCAGGCTGGAACCGGACAGGAGATGTTCCCACCGGGGATAAAAATGCCAGGTATTTTCTCCAAAAGCAATGGCTCCGGCCCCGTTTTCTTTCAGGACCTCATTTACCCTGGCGGCCTTGTCCCGGTCAGGCAGGAAAAAGCCCAGAAAAGTTGCACTATCGCCTTCTTCATCCAGGATATTGCGGAAGGTGACTCCAGGTATTCGGGAAACCGCCTCTTTTAAGGCCGCCTTGTTCTTCTTCTGGCTGGCTATCATATTGTCCAGCTTGTTGAGCTGGGCCAGACCGATTGCTCCCTGCAGCTCCATCATCCGGTAATTAAAGCCGATAAACCGCCGTCCTTCACCACCACGGCCACCCGGGTTTGCCACATGGTCATGGCCGTGATCGTGATATTCGGACATGTTACGCCAGAGCTCCCGGTCATCGGTAATCACCATTCCCCCCTCACCGGTGGTCATGGTCTTTACCGGATCAAAGGAAAAGGTCCCGCAACTGCCGAAGGTCCCCAGCTTCCTGCCGTTCAGGGATGCCCCGGCAGCCTGGGCCGTATCCTCGATTACCGGAATATTATGCCGGTCGGCAATCTCTCTGATCTCTTCTATTCGGGCCTGGGCTCCCAGCATATGAACCGGGATGACCGCTTTGGTTCTGTCCGTAATCTTTTTTTCCAGATTCCCCGGATCCATATTAAGGGTTTCATCAACTTCGGCAAAGACAGGCAGGGCTCCGCATTCAAAAACAGCCTCCCAGGTAGCCACAAAAGTAAATCCCTGGGTGATCACCTCGTCTCCTGGTCCTATGCCCAGGGCCCTCATTGCTACCTGCAAGGCAGCGGTACCCGAAGTTACCGCCTGACCGTATCCGGCTCCGCAGTAGTCAGCGAATTTTTCTTCAAATTCCCTGACCTTGTAAACACCTTCCCGCTGGTCCCCGAATTCATACCGAAAGAGAACTCCGGTATCCAGCACCCTGTTAACCTCCTGTTTTTCCTCTTCGCCAAATACCTCAAAACCGGGCATTATTCGAAATCCTTTTATTGAGTTACGAATTAGATAAATTGCCGCCTAATATTAAAAACCATGGGATAGTACATAATTCCCATTTTCTAACTAAGAATTACCAGCCCTGATAGGCCTCCTCATAGATCCTGATAATATCATCTCTTAAAGGGACCCTTGGATTATTTTCCACCGGCCTGGTAACCCCCAGGGCAATATCGGTCATCTCCTCGAGCCTGTCATAACCGATATCCAGATCAGCAAGACTTTCAGGAATGCCTACTTCCCGGTTCATCTCAAAAAGAGCCTCAACCGTTGTCCGCCCCGCCTCCCGGTAAGTAAAACCGCTAATATTATAACCCATGAGTTCGGCAACACGGGCATACTTGTCCGGACTGGCCATTATATTGTATTCCACCACATAGGGCAGCAGAACTGCATTGGCCAGGCCGTGGGGGATACGAAACATTCCCCCTAAAGGATATGACATGGCGTGGACCATCCCTACTCCGGCTGTAGACAGAGCCTTGCCGGCCAGGAGGCTGCCCAGAAGCATGGCGGAACGGGCTTCAAGATTATTGCCGTTGGCATAGGCCAGACCAAGATTGGCACTTATAAGTCCGATGGCTTCCTGGGCATACATATCCGATATGGGATGTGAGGCCAGGGAAACATAAGCTTCTATGGCATGGGTCAGGGCATCTATTCCGGTAGTTGCGGTCAATTGGGGCGGCAGAGGCAGAGTTAATTCAGGGTCCAGCAGAGCCCAGTCAGGGTAAAGGGGATCACCGTTCATCCCTCCCTTGGTCTGGGTCTTCTCATTATAGAATACCGCCGTAAAGGTAACTTCAGCCCCGGTTCCGGCTGTTGTGGGAATCATTATCTTGGGGACACCCGCCTTTTCTATTTTGTCCAGGCCCAGATAATCCTCGGCCCTGCCGCCGTTAGTGAGCAGGATACTGACTGCTTTGGCCACATCCATGGCAGAACCACCACCTACCCCAACCACACAGTCACAACCGGCCTTCCCGGCAATTCTGGCGGCATCGTCAGCAAGCTTTAAACCTGGTTCAGGCTTCAAATCGCTGTAGATTTCATAAGCTATACCGGAACGATCAAGTGAAGAAGTGACCTGTTTCAGAATACCTGCTTCTTCAAGTTGAGGATCGAGGGCCAAAAACACCTTGCTGCCTCCAAGATCCTGAACCATCTCGGCAAGATCATTAATGACCCCGACTCCGTAGTGAATCCTGGTAGGCTGGTTAACTGAAATTCTGTAATTTTTAATCATTTTTCTACCTTATAAAAAGTGGCTATTAAATTTTTATGTTATATTTTATAGTTACAGATCAGGCGAAAATAACAGCGCAACATCAAGACCACGGTTGGCAGCCTTTGATAATAATTTGACAGGCGTCCGGTTGAAAATGTAAGTTTCCGAATCTTAAGTACTATTATAGTATAATATTTACCAATTAAATCACTGATTGGCAACAACGATTATGAGTCAGGAAAGGTAAAGGACTTTGTTAAAATGGAGGTCAGACAATGGATTACAGGGAAGGCAGAATAGACAGGATATTCACCATCCGTTTCGATGACGGCGAAGACTGCCTGCATGGACTTATCAACCTTATCAAGGAAGAAAAGGTCCGCAACGGCTGGTTACAGATTATCGGCGGTCTAAGGGAGGTTGACCTGGTTACCGGCCCCAGAAAACCGGTTATGCCGCCGGAACCGGTCTGGGAGGAAATGAGGGACGGCCGGGAGACTCTGGGTAGCGGGTCGGTCTTTTGGGATGAAAATGACGAACCCAGGATCCACCTTCATGGAGCCCTGGGTCTACACGGCGAGACCTTAACCGGCTGCCTGCGCCAAAACAGCAAAGTCTATCTGGTAATGGAAGTACTGCTTATGGAAATCAGCGGCTTTACCGCCGGCAGGCCCTGGTATCCGGAAGGTGGCTTCAACCGGCTGAGCTTTTATTAAAACAGTATACCGGATTTCAGCCGCTTATCTTTTACTGCAAGCCCGGGTATCGGAAGTATCGGATTTTGATTTCCCCTGTCATTTCCAGTCCCGGACCAGATCGATGATAGCACGGGTACCTATGCCGGAAGGACCTTTGGGGACATAAGACTTCTCTGTATAGTCAAAGGCGGTGCCTGCTATGTCCAGATGGGCCCACTTGGTTTCACCTACGAATTCCTGGAGGAAGGCCCCGGCGGTTATCGTCCCTGCTGTACGGTTACCGACATTCTTCAGATCAGCTATCTGGGATTTAAGCTGTTTGCTGTATTCCTTGCCCAGAGGCAGACGCCACAGCAGCTCGCCGCTTTTTTCTCCGGCAGCAAGGACCTTGCCCGCCAGGGCGTTATCATTGGCCATAAGGCCGGTATGGTGATGTCCCAGCCCTATTACCACGGCCCCGGTCAGAGTAGCCACATCCACCACCGCCTCCGGTTTATACTTCTCTACTCCGTAGGCCAGGGCATCGGCCAGAATAAGCCGTCCTTCGGCGTCGGTGTTGTCCACTTCCACGGTCTTGCCCCCGTAATGGGTGATGACGTCACCGGGCTTGAAGGCAGAGCTGCCGGGCATGTTCTCAGCCGCCGGAATAATGGCGACCACATCCACATTCCCGGGCCTCTCCTCACCAATGGCCTGCATAGCCGCCATAACCGCAGCTCCGCCACACATGTCGAATTTCATCTCAGCCATACCTTTGCTGGGCTTCAGGGATATGCCGCCGGAATCAAAGGTAAGTCCTTTGCCGGCCAAAAGCAGGGTAGGCACCTTACGGCCGCTTCTGTACTCCAGGATCACCATGGCCGGCTCCTGGCTTGACCCCTGACTCACGCCCAGTATCCCTCCCATACCCATTCTTTTCATCTCTTCTTTTTTAAGGACGGTACAGTAGAGATTTTTTGAGCGGGCCAGATCCCTGCCGAAATCAGCAAACCGGGAAGGCGTCCAGACATTGCCCGGCTCATTGGCCATATCCCTTGCCAGATTACCGGCCTCCGCGGCCCTTTCCCCTCGGCGGGCAGCTTTTCTGAGGGCGTTAAGCCCTGAAGAGGCATAAAGGCTGATCTTTTTAATGTCCGCCTCGGGATCATCATCTTCCGGTTTCCTGTTCTTATACTTCCGGAAGCTGTAGCTGCCCAGAACCAGTCCCTCACTGAGGGCTTCCGTCATGGATCTGTCTTCAAAATCAAATTCCCGGGGCAGAACAATCTGGAGTTTTTCCGCCCCCAGCTTGCGGGCCCTGCCTGCTACCGCACCCCCGGCAAGCCTGAAGGTCTCCCGTTCAAGCTGGTCTTTCCCGAGCCCCACCACCAGAAGGCGGCTGGCCTTGATTCCGTCAACCTCCGGGTCCGGATAAACCAGAAGCAGTTCCTCCTTTTTGCCTTTAAAATCGCCGGCGGCATAAGCCCGGTCTATAAAAGTCTTAATCCGGGGGTCACTGCAGGTCGGGGCCTTATCTTTTTCTTCCCTGGCAAAATAGGCCAGCAAGTCTCCTTTAAAATCTTCCGGAGCAACACTGGTTATAGAAATCATCATATATCCTTTATTGCAATTTTCGCTTCAGAACTATCGCTTACACAGCTTGCGGAATAATAAGAAACAATCGACCGGACCATATCAGGAATAGTGTGCTTTTCAGGCTGAACATCCACTTTAAGCCCCATTTCTCTGACCGTTTCTGCAGTGATCGGTCCGATTGCCGCTATCTTCACACCCTCCATAAGCCTTTGGAGTTCCCCGGTGTCGTTTATACCGAGGATATTGATAAAATTGGTCACTGTGGAGGAACTGGTAAAGGTGACCATATCTATGTCCTTTTCCAGGAGCTTGTTTTTCATGAATTCATTTCGTCCTTCCGGAATAACATTCTGATATACCGGAACAATGGTCACGGCCGCTCCCGCCAGGCGGAGCCTGTCCGGCAACACCTCTCTGGCCTTTACAGCCCGGGGCAGCAGGATATTATCTCCCTTCACCCCCTCTTTTTCGAGAACGGCTGCCAATCCTTCTCCCGTATATTTTTCAGGAAGCAGATCGCAGACAAGCCCGTACTCCTTCAGGCGATCCGCTGTCACTCTACCCACGGCTGCGACTCTGCAACCCTTCAGGGCGCGGCAGTCAAGGCCCTTATCATAAAGACGCTTGAAGAAATAATCCACGGCATTAAGGCTGGTGAATAATACCCACTGATACTTATCCAGTCCGGCCAGAGCCTTGTCCGCCTCATCCCAGGAATCAGGAGGTTCAATGGCAATAGTGGCAAACTCCAGACAGTTGGCGCCCTGTTCCTCGAGCAGGGCAACCAGTTCACTGGCCTTGTCCCTGGTTCTGGTCACCACGATTTTACGGTTGAACAACGGCCGGATCTCATACCAGTTAATCTTGTGGCGCAGGTTGACAACATCGCCGACAATGGTGAGAGCAGGCGGCTTTATGCCTTCCTCGATAACAATGTCGGCAATGTCGGCCAGAGTGCCCACAACCGAACGCTGATGGGGTGTGGAGGCCCAACGGACCACCGCAACCGGAGTCTCCGGGGCCCGGCCGTGTTTTATCAGATTGGCTGTAATGGAGGCGAGATTCTTGATTCCCATGTAAAAGACCAGGGTGCCGATTCCGGTTGAAATCCTGGCCCAGTCAATCCTGGATTTGTCCTTATCCGGATTTTCGTGACCGGTGATGTAGGCCACAGAAGAAGTATAGTCCCGGTGGGTGATGGGAATACCGGCGAAAGTGGCTGCTGCCGAGGCTGAGGTGACACCGGGCACAGCCTCGAAATCGAGACCGGCATCACTCAGTACCTCCAGTTCCTCCCCTCCCCGGCCATAGATAAAAGGATCTCCCCCTTTGAGGCGGACAACTCTTTTGCCTTTTCTAACCCGGTCGATCAGCATCTGGTTGATCTCTTCCTGGGTATGGGTATGATGCACCCCTCCCTTTTTGCCGGCATAAATAAATTCAGCATCCTGAGAGGCGTATTCCAGGAGCCTGACCCCCGCCAGATAGTCATAGATGACAACTTCA
Source organism: Desulfurivibrionaceae bacterium (assembly GCA_046537975.1). GTDB lineage: Bacteria > Desulfobacterota > Desulfobulbia > Desulfobulbales > SURF-16 > JAWLDV01. The sequence continues at coordinate 18,346 of JBKHJR010000005.1, read as the reverse complement.
GCTCTTTTAAGGACTTCCAGTCCCCGGAGGGTTATCAGAGAAGGATCTCCAGGGCCGGCACCAACCAGGTAGGCCTTACCTTTTTTCACGTTATTTCCGATCGTCATATTTTATAGTTTCAGGCCTTCAACAGCACGCAGAGCCCAAGCACCTTACTGTATCTTTGATTTTTAATCTTTGATTTATCTCTTATCTTTTATTTCTTATGCCATATCCCTGCCATAGACCTCGGCCAGGATCTCCTTGCCGCCCAGGTCAAGAAGTTTTTCAGCCAGTGATCTGCCAAGGCTTAAAGGATCAGCAGCCGGGCCCGAGACTTCTCTTTTGATAATACCGGAACCGTCCATGGAAGCAATCAGACCGGTCAAAACAATTTCATCTCCCTTAAGCTCGGCAAAGGCCCCGATCGGTACCTGACAGCCTCCTTCAAGCCTGTCAAGAAAGGCTCTTTCCGCCCGGACAGTTACCGCCGTTTCCTGGTCGACCAGAAAATCAAGACCGGCCAATAGCTCCTGATCCGACTTGCGCAGTTCTATACCGACCGCTCCCTGCCCCACAGCCGGCAGCATCTGCACAGGGCTGAAGTAGGAAGCGACCTTGTCTGACATGTTCAGCCGGTTGAGTCCGGCAGAGGCAAGAATAATGGCATCATACAGGCCTTCCTCCAGCTTGCGCAGCCTGGTGTCGAGATTGCCCCTCAGATCCTCGATAACCAGATCATCCCGGAGGTTAATAAGCTGCGAACGCCTGCGGAGACTGCTGGTGCCCACCCTGGCTCCTTCCGGCAACTGCTCGAAAGTGGTATAGTTAAGAGATATAAAGGCGTCTCTCGGATCCTCTCTTTTGGTAATAATCCCTAAATGAAGTTCATCAGGGAGTTCAGCCGGCACATCCTTCATACTGTGGACAGCCAGATCAATTTCACCCCTCAGCATGGCCTCTTCAATTTCCTTGACAAAGAGGCCCTTACCCCCTACCTGGGCCAAAGGGACATCAGTTATCTTGTCCCCCTGGGTTACGATTTTGACCAGCTCAACCCGGACATCGGGATACTGGTTCTCGATTCGTTCCTTAATGCTGGTGCTCTGGGCCAGGGCCAGTTGACTGCCTCGGGTTCCTATCTTGATTAGTTTCTGCATATTCCCGGTTCTCAGTTTTTAGTTCTTGGTTTGTAGTTCCCTGTACCGATTTAAACCTGAGTCTCAATCAGCCGCATGCAGCACAGCTTCCCCCGCTGCAGCCGCCGCAGGATCCTCCGGCATCAGATGACGAACTGTTCCTGCTTTTGCAGCAGGCATAAGAAGACATCATTTTCTCCAGATCATCACTGCCACAGTCCGGACAGACCGGTTTACTGCCGCCGACCACCAGTTCTTCAAACTCCTTACCGCACTTGGTGCATCTGAAATCGAATAAAGGCATGGTATCTACTTTAGTTCTCAGTTTGCTTCTTTGACTATAAGCCCTGAACCCTCTGAGCCCAAGGGTCAGGACTCGGTATTCAGTTCTTCAACCAGAGCCGCAGCCAGCAGGGGGATCATCAACTCATGATGTCCGGTAAAATTGTAGCCCTTCCCTCCCTCAGCAGTGGGCCGGTTCACCACGTTGGTCATTGTCCGGTAATGCCGGATAAAATCAAAGTTGGCGGTAGTGAAATTATTCACCTCGTAGCCCAGATTTCTGGTGACTGTCAAAGCCTTTAAGAAAATTTCCGGCAGCAGCACGGCTGAACCAATGTTAAGATATGCCCCGCCTGCGAGATCCTTTAAGATTCCGCAGAAGAGCTGAAAATCTTTATAGGTGGTCCTGCCTATAGAAGCTCCGTCCGCGGAAGGATGAATATGGACAATATCAGTCCCCACGGCGACATGTACCGTAAGCGGGATATCCAGACGCGCCGCTGTGGCGGAAAGGCTTAAATGATTGTAAGGATAATCCCGGTCAAGGAGATACTCCCCAATGGCTCTTCCCATACCGGTTCCTTTTTCCGCCCCTCTGTTTACTGCCTCGTTAATAGTTACCCCGGTCTCCCGGGCTGCCCCGAACTGCCCGGTACCGAGAACATCACCCACCTCTTCGGAAGTCCTGCCTGCCATGGCCACTTCCGTGTCATGGACGATACCCGCTCCGTTAAAAGCCAGAGAAGAGATAAGCCCGCGTTCCATCAGATCGATAAGTACAGGGTTTAAACCGACTTTGATCACGTGGGCGCCCATGCCCACCATAATAAGTCTTCCCTGCCTGCGGCACTCAGCAAGCCGTTTGATCAGCTCCGGGAAATCCCTGCCGGCCAGCTGATCCGGGAGAGACTTTAGAAAATCCCTAATTCCGCCCCCGGGAATGAGAGGGCTGGCAAAATGATCCACATTTACCTTACTGTCCCGTTCATGGAGCGAATAGGTGTGGAGTCCGGAAAAATCAAGGGGGGAAAAATCAGACATGGGTCAAGGATCCATACATTCTTTCATCAACCAGCCAGCACAACATGTGCTCTATCCAGAGATGAGTCTCCTGAATATGGGGAGTGGTCTCAGTCGGCACATTAAGGGTGATATCAGACAGGGAAGACAGCCTGCCGCCCGAACCTCCGGTGAGTGCGGCTGTTCTTATGTTTTTCCGGCGGGCCGATTTAACAGCTGCGACTACATTGGGCGAGTTTCCGCTGGTGGATATTCCCAGAACCAGATCCCCTTCTTGCCCCAGGGCCTCTATCTGTCTGGCAAAAACATCTTCATAGGAGAAATCATTGCCCACACTGGTCAAAATGGAGGTATCAGTAGTCAGAGCCAGAGCCGGTAAAGGCGGCCGGTCTATTAAGAATCTGTTCACAAACTCGGCGGCCAGATGCTGAGCATCAGCAGCACTGCCGCCGTTGCCCAGGATAAGGAGCTTTCCTCCGCCCCTGAAGGTTTCAATCAGCCAATTCACCAGCACAAGCAAGTCATCCCCGCTCTTTTCCAGAAAATCCTTCTTGGCCTGAATACTGTCGTGCAGGCTTTTTTGAAGCAGTTTTTCCATTCTGTATTTTAAACCTGTCTGCTATAATATGTTTAATTTATATCAACCCGGGCCTCTCTCCTTTTCTTGCCTGGACGGAACAGGTTAACCGGGAATTCTGTTAACTTGAGATAAAAACGGTTTTACAAAAACATACAGCAAAAAAAATAATGGCAAGCACCCCCACAATGTGATATTAATAATAATCTTTATTGTGGATTTTAAAATAAATATGTCCTTCAAATAAGACAGTTAAGATATATCAGGGTTGACGCTTTGTCAACATGAACCTTAAAAACCAATCTGAACAGGATGATACGGGAATTCAGGATTCATATACTTCCTGGAGAACGCTCTATCAGGATATGGACAGACGGCATTTTCCAGACTCACCTCTGCTGGATGACATTCAGTAAAGTCGGGGGAAACCGGACCGCTCCATAAGAACAAATTCCAGAACAGGCAGAAGCGATATAAACCGGAGAGGAGAAGATCATATCGTGAGTGAGACCAAGTCGTTTAAGGAAAGAAGAAAAGAACCCAGATTTACCATGCAGGCTAAGACTTATGCCGTCTTGCGCCAGCCGGCCAATAAGATCGGCAAAATCCTGGATATCAGCAGGTCTGGTCTGGCTTTCACCTACCTCTCCACTAATGAAACATTGACAAAGCCTGTCTGTAGAATCGATCTACTGGCTGAAGATGAAGGTGTTTTAGTGGAGAACCTGCCTTTCAGTTCGGTAAGTGACTGTGTAGTTCCCAATAAGCAGCCGTTCCAGCAGATAACCATGAGGCGTCACAGTATTAAATTCGGGAATCTGGACGAAGATCAAGTCAATGCTCTTGAATTATTCATAAAAAAATACTTTCTCGGCTATCAGGAAAATGGAAAGGGAGTATAAACAGGACACTTAAACCAAAGACGAAGTAATTCTCATACTGATATCACAGTTGGGAGCGGAATGAGTCAAGCCGCCGACAGATATCAGATCAACCCCTGTTTCCGCGATAGCCCGGACATTGTCCAGGGTTACTCCCCCTGAAGCCTCAAGGAGAGCCTTTCCCGCCGTTAATTCCACAGCTTTTTCCATATTCGGGATATCCATGTTGTCAAGCATGATTATATCCACCCCTGCTTCCAGGCACTCGCTGACCTGATCCAGGGACTCCGCCTCTACTTCCACTTTAAAAGTGTGGGGAGCCTTTTCCCGGAGCAATTGAACTGCACGGGAGATACTGCCGCAGGCGGTAATATGATTGTCTTTAATCAGAATCCCGTCCGTCAGATTAAAACGGTGATTGCCGCCGCCCCCGACTCTGACCGCGTATTTTTCCAGGCCCCGCAGTCCCGGAGTGGTTTTCCTGGTATCAACGATTTTCACAGGCAGATCCTCCACTCTGCGGACAAAGGAATTGGTGTGAGTAGCAATACCTGAAAGGCGCTGGGCCAGATTCAATCCCACCCGCTCGGCCCGCAGAAGGTCTATCACCGGCCCCTGGACGGTAAATATCACATCTCCGGGCTCCACCCGAGTGCCGTCTTTAACACCCCGGCCTTCCATATCCTGATTACAGAGCAGGAAAAGCTGGACCATTATGCTCTCCAGGCCTGCGGCAATAAAGCTTTCCCTGGCCACAAACTGTGCTGAAGCCTGCTGATCCCGGGAAAAAATGGCCTCACTGGTGATATCACCGTTACCGATATCCTCAATCAGGAAATTTTCCAACCTTCTTTTCAGGTCAAGTATATCCATTGGGGGATGTTTGGGGGATGTTATGTTATCAGTTGCTGGTTGCTTGGCTGTTAATTACAATCATTATCAAACAGTCTGATCTCCGTTATTATATAAGATCATATTTTGAGATTAACTCCTCAGTTAATAGCTGAACATGATATCACGTATCATGTTCCCGATATCTGAAAAATAAACTATAATGGCTAAAAGTACACCGATAATAATTATATATAAAAAATGCAGCCCGGCAGCCGAATCTTTCTCCTTCTTTTTGTCTCCCTTGCCGGTATCCGGCTGCTTCCTGTCCCTTTCACCAGACCTGGCCCGTAAAGGAGATATCGACAATTCTTCTGTTTCTTCTGATTCAGGTGATTCAGGTGATTCAGGTGATTCAGGTGATGATGGTGCCTTTATCTCCAGTTCCTCTGCACATTCAATGATGACATCAGGACTGATCCGCCGGTTATCGGCAATATAACCGGTCAACAGAGCCCGGTCGCAGATAATATTAATCAACCGGGGTACTCCCCCGGAGAATAAAAAGATCTCATGGATGGCATCCCTGCTGAAAATCTCGCTCTCGGATCCGGCAACCTGGAGACGGTGCTTGACGTATTCCCCAACCTCCGGCTCCGTAAGTTTCTTCAGATCATAATTTACCGTAATCCTCTGCCGGATTGCCCTGTTTGCCGGGTCCAACAAGATCTTATTAAATTCGCTCTGACCTACAAAGAAGATATTAAGGAGCTTGGCATCCTCTCTTTCGATGTTGGAAAGCAGCCTGATATCCTCCAGGAGCTGATTTGATATTCTCTGGGCCTCATCTACAATCAGCAGTACCTTCCTACCGGCTTTATGGGCCTGATTAAGAAATATAGTGCAGTAGTGGAGAAAATCTCCTTTATTTTGGGGTATCTCTTTAAAATTAAAGGCCCGGGCGACCAGTCGGTAAAAATCCAGTTCATCGAGACCGGGATCGGCTATCCGGGCCACAATTACCTTCCGGTCAAGACTTCTGATCAGGGCGTTTAATAGGGTGGTTTTCCCGGCTCCCACCTCCCCGGTTAAGAGCAGGAACCCTTTATTGTCCCCGATACCGTACTTCAGTGTGGCAAAAGCCTCCCTGTGTTTCTCTCCAAACCAAAGGAACTTACTGTCTGTAGTAATCTGAAAGGGTTTGGCTTTCAGGCCATAATAAGATAAGTACATTATGACACCGTTTATTCTACAGGCTCCACCTGCCAGATATCCCGGGCATATTCCCTGATCGTCCGGTCAGTAGAAAATTTCCCCATCCTCGCTACATTGAGAATGGACTTCTCCAGCCAGCTCTTTTTATCCCTGAACGTCAAAGCCACTGTCTTCTGGCATTCCAGATAAGACTCCATATCCAGCAATGTCAAGTAGGGATCATTCTCATTAAGCATTTTATCGGTGATCGGGCGGAACAGATCCCTGTCTCCCTGACTGAACATACCGTCAGCTATGGAATCAACCACTCTTTTAACTACCGGATTATCCTGGTAGATACTGTACGGGGTTCTGCTCTTGTGAAGTTTTTCATAGGCAGCCTTGTCAGCATCGAGACCGAAAATAAAGATATTGTCCTCCCCCACTTCCTCTTTTATCTCAATATTAGCCCCATCCAGGGTGCCTATGGTCAAGGCACCGTTCAAGGCAAATTTCATGTTGCCGGTCCCGGAAGCCTCGGTCCCGGCGGTCGAAACCTGTTCCGACAGATCAGCCGCCGGGATCAACTTTTCTGCCAGGGTAACATTGTAATCAGGGACGAAAACCACTTTCAGCAGTTTGCCTACCCTGGGATCATTATTTACCACCTCTGCCACTGAATTTATAAGCTTTATAATCAGCTTGGCCTGAGTATAGGAAGGAGCGGCCTTGCCTGCAAAAATAACCGTGCGGGGAGTAATATCCTGACCGGGTTTACGGATAATATGATGATACAGGGTAATAACATGCAGGATGTTTAAAAGTTGTCGTTTATACTCATGAATCCTTTTCACCTGAACATCGAACATCGAATCCGGATCAGCTTCAACCCCACTGACCTCCCGGATAAATTCAACCAGCATCTCCTTGTTCCCCTTCTTTACTGCCGCCCATTTCTCCTGAAAGGAAGCGTCCCGGGCCAGAGGTTCGAGCTTACGCAGCTGGTAAAGGTCGGTAATCCAGTCATAGCCGATATGGTTCCCTATCAGAGAAGACAGGCCGGGGTTGCATTTCAGAAGCCACCTTCTGGGAGTTATGCCATTGGTTTTACAGTTGAATTTACCTGGGTAAAATTCATGGAAGTCCCTGAAAATACCACTTTTCAACAGCTTGGTATGAAGTTCGGCAACTCCGTTTACGGAATGACTGCCCACTATGGCCAGATGAGCCATTCTGACTCTTTTTTCCGGGCTCTCGGCTATAATGGACATATCCCTTAACCTGCGGACATCTCCTGGATAGGTTTGGGCCACTGCTTCAAGAAAACGCCTGTTTATTTCATATATTATCTCCAGATGCCGGGGCAGGACCCGGCCCATAAGTTCAACCGACCAGGTCTCCAGGGCTTCAGACATCAGGGTATGGTTGGTAAAGGCGATTGTTCTGGTTGTTATATCCCAGGCATTTTCCCAATTCAATCCCTCATGGTCCAGAAGAAGACGCATCAACTCGGCAACTGCGATGGCAGGATGGGTGTCGTTCAACTGTACCGCTATCTGATCGCTGAACCCTTCAAAGTCGGGATTTTTCTTCTTGTATCGCCTCATTATATCCTGAAAGGTGGCGGCCACGAAGAAGTATTCCTGCTTCAGGCGCAGCTCTCTGCCTTCCCTGACCTCATCAGCCGGATAAAGGACTTTGGAGATGGTTTCAGTTTCAACTTTGCTTCTGACAGCACTGATGTACTCCCCCCGGTGGAAAAAGTTGAGATCCAGCTCCCGGCTGGCCTTGGCCGTCCAGAACCGCATATTTATGACATGGTCATTGTTGAAGCCGGGAACCAGCATATCACAGGCCATGGCCATGATATCCCGGGTATCAACCCATTCAGCCCGGTAACGACCGTTCCCATCTATGTAACTGCGGACCCTGCCGTAAAAATTGACCGGATAAACAAAAGAGGACCTCTCAAACTCCCAGGGATTGCCGTAGCGCAGCCAATTGTCAGGGGATTCCACCTGCCAGCCGTCAATTAGCCTCTGACTGAACATGCCGTACTCATAACGAATGCCGTAACCGTAGGCCGGGACTTTCATGGTGGCAATAGAGTCCATGAAGCAGGCGGCTAAACGTCCCAGTCCGCCATTACCCAGTCCGGCATCCTCCTCTTTTTCCTTAATTACCTCCAGATCATATCCCAGCTCCTCCAGGGCCTGATATACTTCATCCATGAGTCCCATGTTGATCAGGGAATTTCCCAGGGAACGACCCACCAGGAATTCCATGGACAGATAATACACCCTCTTGCTTCTCTGGGTGTAGTATTCCTTCTGGGTCTTGATCCACTTCTCCACCAGGACATCACGCAGGGCGTAGGCCAAGGCCTTATACAAATCACGATCCCCGGCTCTGGCTGGATCACGCCCCTGAAAACTCAGAATGTGATGCAAGATATTGTCTCTGAACTGCTTCACCCCGGTTGAACCGAAGACCGAAGCGTAAGGATGGCTGGAATAAGCGTTGTCAGTGGTGTTGCTGGCCATTAATCTCCTCTTTTTTATGGAAAAGGTCTTAAGAGGATTCAAGGGGTTTATAGGCCTTATTATCCGCTACCTTGAACCTCGAACACTTGCCCTTGAACTCCTGACCTTTTATTTCAGCATTCAGTCTGTAATTTTCATCTTACCAGTTCGGGATAATATTGCCCAATATGATTTTGCAGCCAGGCCAGGGCCTCCTCCCGGTCACTTATCTCTCCGGCGACCTGGGCCTCTTCCGCCTCCTGAAGGATATCCTTAAAGACCGGTCCCGGGGTCAGCCCCTGCTCGATCAGGTCACGGCCTGAAATCAGTCTCGGAGAAGCAAGCCCCGGTGTCACTTCCCTGTCCACGATGCTGCACACCTCGCTGAAGAGTTCGGATATTTCCTGTTCCATATTAACAGGTCGTCCCGATCCCTGGCTGGCCAGGCTGTCAGCCAGGGCCAATAAAAAGAGCCCCGGCAGATCATCAGCTGCCGTCTTTACCAGCCTGAGGCAAGCCCTGGTGGTAACCCCTTCTTTACGCCTGACATTGCTCAAATGAAAGGGCCGCATATGGTGCTTTACCAGCCGACTGATCCGACCGGTCCTGTCTTTGCTCCAGCGGAGGCGAATACCGATTTTGGTGACCAGATCAGCTCCGCACTGATCATGGTTGTAGAAGGTTATTTTGTCCCCCCTGACCGCCATGGTATCAGGTTTGCCCAGATCATGGAAAAAAGCGGCCCACTTTAATATCAGGGCGATCCCCCGCTGCTGCAGATATTTTCTCAGTACACCCTCTTCCCGGAAATATTTCCCGGGGTCCCGGAGGACCTCTTCCATGGCGCAGAGAGCGGCCAGATTATGTTCCCTGACATCAAGGTGATGTCCGGCCGGCTGTTCCATGCCTGCCCCTTTTTCCATTTCCGGCAGGATATGCCGGAGGAAACCGGCCTTGCCGATGCTGGTGAAAATCCGGCAACTACGGTTCGAGGCCATGATAAGATCCAGCTCATAACTGATCCGTTCCGCCGCTACCTCATCGACCAGATGCACATTCTCCTCTATTTCCCTTTCCGTGGCCTCAGCCAGTGAAAAACCCAGAGTGGCCTGAAAACGGTAGGCCCGCAACAGACGGAGGGGATCGTCCCTGAAGGTTCTTTTTGATACGGCTCTTATTATCCCCTTTTCCAGATCACCACTGCCGCCGGCAGGATCTATAAGGCAACTGCTGAGTGTCTGCAAAGGTTCAGAAGGAAATTTCACCGCCATGGCATTTACAGTAAAATCCCTTTTCCCTAAATCCTCTTCAATGCTTTCTACTCCGTCCTTGAAATCGGCAAGGTCAATATCATATCCCTGCCATACTACCCTGGCTATCCCTTCCTTTTCGTCCAGCGGAACAAAAGTGCCCCCAAGGGCAAGGGCCAGCTTCCGGGCGAAATTGACTCCTCCCTTCACTACAGACAGATCAAGGTCTCTGGTTTCCGCCCGGAGAAGCAAGCCGTCCCGGACAGCTCCCCCGACCACATAAACCTGGAGCTCAAACTCCCGGGCTGTATTTTTTACAGCCTCCAGCAGCTCCCGCGGGTAAAAACGCAACCAGGATATATCGATATTAATTACCGGGTTCATGATTTAAGGGGCCAACCGGAAACCACAAAGCTTAACCTGTGCAGTGGCGGCCTTTGCGGGAATCTCAGCAGTAAAGAGGTTACTTAAGGCAAATTAAACAGTTGACATATAAAATTATAATCTTATTCATAACACTTGATTAATACATAATTCTATCCACCCAATATCCGATAACTCCCATGCAGACAGCTCACATTAAGCTTAAAGACATTGACTTTACAGATTATTCCTTTTCCCTGCTTCCGGAATCGCTTGTGGACAAGTGCCCTGCAGAATTAAAAGAATCGATAGACCGCGTCGGGATCCTCCACCCACCCATTGTAAGAGAGGGAGAACAGGAATTCATCCATCAGATTATAACCGGGAGGAAACGATTGCACACCGCTCTTGCTCTCGGTTTCGACTCCTTCTCCTGCCTGAAGATCCCCTCTGACCTTCCCTATCTTGAAATCCTGGATATCATATGGGAAGAGGCACTCCACTCACGGCCTCTCTCCCCTCTGGAACAGGCGCTGTTCTTGGAAAAAGCCGGACAGGTTTTAACTACTCCGGAAATTGCCGGGCGCTTTCTGCCCTTGATCGGCCTGTCCCCTTCTACGGCATACATCCAGAAGAAACTCGGTCTTCCCGGACTGGACGAGCCCCTGCAGATTGCCGTACATGAAGGAAGGCTGAACGAACAGGTCGGTCTTGAACTGGGAGAACTCCCCTTTTCCGACCGAATGGCCCTTTTCGAAGTAATTGATCTCTTAAAGCTCAGTGTCAGCAACCAGAAGAAACTGGTCCATTCCTGCCGCGAACTGGCGGCCCGCAACTGCACCACCGTCCTGTCCTTATTATCCTGGCCCGAATTCAGCGAGATTTTGAATAATTCACATGACAACATCCCTCAGAAGGCTGGCCTTTTCATGAAAGCTGTCCAGGAAAAACGCTACCCCCGGCTGACCGAAGCGGAAAATGATTTCCGCCGGTTTAAAGCAGGTCTGTCCCTGCCGGAAAACATCACCATCAGCCATGACCCATCATTTGAAAAGGACGAACTCACCCTGACCATATCCTGTTCAGACCGGCAGGAAGCCCGGGATATAGTTGATAAAATAAGGAATTGAACTACTCGCCGATAATTTTAACCAGAACCCTCTTTTTCCTGCGCCCGTCAAACTCGCCATAGAATATCTGTTCCCAGGTTCCGAAATCAAACCTGCCGTCGGAAATGGCCACAACCACTTCCCGTCCCATTACCTGCCGCTTCATATGAGCATCAGCATTATCCTCATAGGTATTATGTTTATACTGGGAAACCGGGGCATGAGGAGCCAGTTTTTCCAGCCAGACATCATAATCCTCGTGCAGTCCGGATTCATCATCATTAATGAATACCGAGGCAGTAATATGCATGGCGTTTACCAGGCACAATCCTTCCCTGACACCGCTTTCAGACAGACATTTCTCGACCTCGGGAGTTATATTGACAAGAGCCCTTCTGGTCGGGATGTCAAACCAGAGTTCCTTGCGATAGCTTTTCATTGGAGAACCTCCTTGAAGAATTACAAATTATGAATGAAGACCGTCAAGACTGAGTCAGCAGGGAACGGAGATAATTCAGCCATTCATCCATACCTTCCCTGACCATGGGTTGTTTTTCCGAAGATTGGCGGGAAGGGGGAGCATTGCCGGGGATGGAAGAAAGGGCGATTATCTGCAGCTCCGGGTTAAGGGCGGAAGCTTCCCCGGCAGCTTCCGCCACGGGAAAATCAAAATAGGGAATCAAGTCGGTTTTGGTTATAACCAGGGCTTGAGAGCTTTGAAAGACGGCAGGGTATTTGGCAGGTTTATCAGGGCCTTCAGGCACGGAAATCAGGACAATCCGGCAGTGTTCACCCAGATCAAAAGTTGCGGGACACACCAGGTTGCCTACGTTTTCAATGAATATAAGGTCAAAGCGGCCGCTGCTCTCCTCTTTCAGCCTGTGCAGACCCTTATGGACGAGGGGAGCGTCAAGATGGCAGGCTCCGCCTGTAGTCAGTTGAACCACGGGCACGCCTTTGGCCCTGATCCGCTCGGCATCCCTTTCCGTCTCAATATCTCCCTCAACCACCCCTATACGGAATTCATCGCCTATCAATTCAATAGTTCTCTCCAGAAGCGTGGTCTTTCCGGAACCCGGGCTTGAAATCAGATTTACCGCAACCGCCCCCATGGATTCGACATGCTCCCTGTTGGAACGGGCCGCTTTTTCATTTGCCGCCAGCAGACTTCGGTTGACCTCAATGGTTTGGCTTCCTGTCTGACTTTCTCGGGCAGAAGGACTCTGACATCCACAGGCTTCACACATTTATGCCTCCTGATTGCTCTGCTTTCATAAGCATACTCCTCATTAAAAATTCGCCGGCAGGGGCGGACTCTTGCATCCCTTACCCCTTATCCCTTGTGACTTATTCCTTGCCCCTTGAATCTTGAACCTTGTCCCTCACTCCATCTCCACCTGCTGCAGAATCAGCTGATCACCGCCTTCCGGAAACATTTTCTCCCCACCGCAGCAGGGACAAGCAGGTGCCACAGCGGTCTTGCTTTCCAACAGGGCCCCACAGCCGGAGCACCGGTAGGTATGATCCGGAGAAAATATCTCCAGCTCTGCCTCCCGGCATAATTCGTGTTCGGCAGCCAGCACCTCAAAACCGAACTTGAATGAATCTATAACAATGCCTGATCTGGGGCCGATCTCAACCCTGACCTTGAGAACTTTCCCGGCACCGTTTTCTTCCGCCAGTCCCTCAAGCTGCCCCAGCAGACCCTGAACCAGGGTAAGTTCATGCATGGAGCCACTCACTTAATCTGTTTTCCACCATTTTTGCCACGGTTTCAACCTTAGAGGCCAGAAGACCGGACAGCTCCAACCCCACCTCCAGATCAGAAGGAACTACACCTATAAACTCGACAAGCTCAGGGGATCTGCCCCTGAGCTCGCAAAGTCCCATAACCTCCAGGAGACCTAACTGATGAGGCGACATCCGCAACTGGAGGCTGCCTCCCTGTAATTCTTTACCGCTCAATGTATATATCGTTCCCGGGGGACTGTCAAAGGCCAGAATATCAACCACAATGAGCCGGTCGCATTCCTCCAGAACCTGAGCCATATACATGCCGGCGGTCCCGCCGTCCACCAGCTTCACCCCGGCGGGAACGGCGGGACTTGCTTCCAGATGACGGATGACGTGGACCCCGAAGCCTTCATCACTTAAAAGTAAATTTCCTATGCCGAGAATTGTGATCTGCATATTATAAAAATATTATCCGGATGGCGGAAGGAGGATTAGAAAAAACATTATATCGATTTTAGATTTCAGGTTTTACAACATTATGAGAACCTGATTAATTATCCGTCAACAAAAAAGCGATGGCGGAAGAAAAACTTCACACCATCGCTTGCAGGAAATTGAGGAATCAGAATTACGAATAACAGGAAGCTTCCCCGCAAGGCGGGGCTTGTTCTTACAATCCGTAATTTCCGATTCCTGATTTCTAATTATTTAGAAAAGTCCCTTAACCTTGCCGGTTTCAGTATCCACATCGATCCTGCGGTAAGCCGGATCTGAACCGGTTCCGGGCATAAGCGGGATGGCGCCGGCAACCGGCACGACAAATCCAGCCCCTTTATAGGTCAGGATATCCCTGACCGGCAGGGTCCATCCTTTGGGAACACCTTTCAGCCTGGGGTCATGGGACAGGGAGAGATGGGTCTTGACCATGCAGGTCCCCAGTTCCTTCATATCAGGATCCTCTTCCAGTCTCTGGAGTTTGGCCTTGGCTTCAGGGGTGTAGCTTACTCCGTCAGCACCGTATACTTCCCTGGCGATCAGTTCAACTCTCTTTTCCAGGGGAGAATCCAGATCGTAGAGGAACTTAAACTGATTTTCCTCCTCACAGGCATCTTCCACGGCATCAGCAAACTCCAGGGCCCCATCACCGCCTTGTTCCCAGTGACGGGACAGGGCTACCCTGGCCCCGGCCTGTTCGCAGAGACGGCGTACCGCCTTGATCTCGTTATCGGTATCCGTATAAAAGGCGTTGATACAGACAACCGGATTAATCCCGGCCTTTTTGACGTTATCAATGTGGTGGATGAGGTTTTTGCAGCCCTCTTCAACCCAGCCCACATTTTCCCCCTTGTACTCTTCCGGCATGGGCTTACCCGGTACCGGGATGGGTGCGCCGCCATGGCATTTAAGGGCCCGGATGGTGGCAACCACTACAGCGCAGTGGGGTTTGAGGCCGCTGAAGCGGCACTTGAGGTTCCAGAACTTCTCAAAACCGATGTCAGCGCCGAAGCCGCTTTCCGTGACAGTATAGTCAGCCAGTTTAAGGCCTACCCGGTCGGCGATAACAGAGGACTGGCCGATAGCGATATTGGCAAAAGGACCGGCGTGAACCAGGCAGGGCTGGCCTTCCAGGGTCTGCATAAGGTTGGGATTAATGGCCTTTACCATCCAGGCGGTCATGGCACCGTCAACTTCCAGATCCGCCGTAGTTATGGGCCGATCCTGGCGGTCGTAGGCAAGCACAATCTTGCCGATCCTTCTTCTCATATCCGCCAGGTCCGTGGCAACAGAAAGAATGGCCATGATTTCCGAACTCACCGCAATGTTGAACCTGGACTGCATGGGGACACCGTTCATCTTGTTGTCGCCGAGTCCAATGGTGATATCCCGCAGAGCCTGGGCACAGAAATCCATGATCCAGGAAAACTCCACTTTCTTGGGATGAATGTCCAGCCGCTTGAGATTCCGTTTGGCCAGCTGTTGATCGGTGTAATTATTCTCGTGCTGCATCCTGGAGGTCAGAGCAACCATACCCAGGTTGTGGGAATTCATGATATCATTGATATCTCCGGTCAGCCCGAGAGAAAACGGGGTCAGCGGAATGCACTGGGCCAGGCCGCCGCCTGCGGCACTGCCCTTGATATTCATGGTCGGTCCGCCTGAAGGCTGGCGAATAGCGCCGATTACCGATTTGTTTCTCTTCCCCATGCCCTGAACCAGGCCCATGGCACAGGTACTCTTACCTTCCCCCAAAGGAGTGGGGGTGATTGCGGTTACGTCAATATACTTGCCGTCCGGCCTGCTTTTCTGACGTTCAAGAATCTTCTTGTAGTCAAGCTTGGCCACATAATGTCCGTCGGGTAGAAGCTCTTCATGTTCAAGGCCGAGCTTATCACCGAGTTCATAGACGGTATGCATATGCTTTTCCGCATCTTCAGCAATTTCCCAGTCATCGTGCTTGGTTGGATCCAAAGTCATAAATCTCCTCCTTAGCAATAGTTATTATGTTAATACGATCATAAGGTTTTACGTCTTAGGTCTCAGGTCTCAGGTAGATCCACCGGATTACCAACTCGGTTAAAACCTAAAACTTAAAACCTAAAACTTAAAACTATAACTCCAGAAAAATAGAAGATTTTGCCCAAAAACAGCGCCAATCCGGCATTAAATGGACGTGATCTGCATTAACATATTTTTCAGGAGAGGGACTATACCAAAAAAAAAATCAACTTTCTACCGCCACGTAATCAAAAATGCCCGGAAACTTCATTTTAAAATCGGATAAAAGCGGGATCATCACCTCGCGCATGGAGGGATCAGCCCCTCGGGAAGTTCGCAGACGGAAGATGTGCAGCCACTCAAGAAGATTGGCATAAACGATAATTTCCGTCTTGCAGGAGTTGGGCAAAACAGTCCGGGCCGCCTGGGGGCTGGAAGTTTCCAGGAGTTTCAGATAGATTCCCTCAGTCTCTTCCATGGCCTTACGCCACTCTTCATACTCCGGGCTCCCCTCTGCAAAAAACATGGGCTTTATAAAAGTGACCTCACTGCCGAATTTTTCATTACTGTAACGGCAGTAACGCTGACTCTCCTGGAGAAAACTGCAGGGCCGGTGCCTGACTATTTCATGGCTTACCGCCCGGTTGACCGTAAATTTTACTGCTGTATAACGGTGCCTGGCCTTAAGATCGAGAGAAAACCCGTCCACCTCCTCAAGGGGAACTTTCTGTACTTCTACCCCCTGTTGAGGAAGAAGACCGTGTCTGGGCAGAAGGTCTTCAAAAAAAAGAGGATGTCTACGGGCCAGAAATTCTATAGCGGCCTTGACCACCTTCAGCTTGCCGTAATCAATATAAAGCTCCCTGAAGGCGCGCATGGAACCGGTAATCAACAGCCTCTTCTTTTCCGGGCGGTCAATCTGGAAAAATCTGGGCTGGGCGGCAAAAAAATGGGTGGCCTGAGATTCCAGGTCTAAATCTATCTGCAGAGTCACCACAGCCATTTCCACTACGGAATTATGACCGTGCTTGACTATTTTCCGAACAAAACCCGGGGCTGACTCCTCGGTAATCTTATCCTCACTCTTATAGCAGAGCCGGCCGCACCTCTCTATCCTGACCGCAGGACTTTCGGCATCAAGACCTTCCATGATTTCCCAGGACGGGGGAATGACTTTCACTTTTCTTGCCTCTTGATTTGTTGATCCAATGGTTCTCGGTTTAAGGTTTCCAGTTCAGAATCCCGAATTTCAACTTCCCGCCAACCCTGCCCTCTGATCTCTGATCTTACTTACTCCTGAACAAGCCCAGGCAAAACCTGCAGCAGATAATCCACCTCAGCTTCGGTATTGAAAATACTGAGGCTCAAACGCACCGCCCCCTGGTCGGCGGGAACCCCCATGGCCTCCAGGACATGGGAAGGCTTGCAGATTCCGGCTTTACAGGCTGCACCTGCAGAAGCGCAAATTCCCTTCTCATCAAGACGACGTACCAGCTCATCCCCCCTTATTCCAGGGATTCTTATGTTGCTGGTATTGGGGAGCCGTCTGCTGCCTCCCCCGTTAACCGCCGCTCCTGGTATGGCCTCCAGCAAACCTTGTTCCAGCTTATCCCGGAGATATCTGACACTTGTCTCCACCTCCCTGAGATGATCTGCAGCCAGGTCACAGGCCCGACCCAGGCCGGCTATGTAAGCGGTGTTTTCGGTACCGGCGCGTCTGCCCCCCTCCTGGCCTCCACCGGGAAGGAAAGGATGAAAAGGTGCCCCCCGCCGGACATACAGGGCTCCCACACCTTTAGGGGCATGGAACTTGTGGCCGGACAGGGAGAGATAGTCCACCGGAACCTCCTGCATATCAAGGTCAAGCTTGCCCACTGCCTGGACCGCATCAGTATGAAAAAGAACATCGTATTTTCCGGCAATTCCGGCCAGTTCTTCTATGGGGAAGATCACTCCGGTCTCATTGTTGGCCCACATAATGCTTGCCAGAACAGTATCTTTACTCAGGGAGTTCTCGAATTCCCGGAGATCTATTTTTCCTTCCGGGTTAACCTTCAGAGTGGTTACCCGGTACTCTCTTCCGGTTATTCCGGTCAGATTTTCACAGAGATTCTTGACCGCCGGATGCTCGACAGAGGTAGTGACTATATGCCTTTTATCCGGGAAACTCTTGAGAGCGGCGAGAATAGCAGTAACATCACTTTCTGTGCCGCAGCTGTTATAAATAATTTCTTCGGGACTGCACTTAAAAAGAGAGGCTGTCTGTTCCCTGGCCTCGGACAATGCCCGGGCGGACTGCCTTCCGCAGGAATGCCCGCTGGAAGGATTGCCGTAATACTGGCTGAAAAAGGGGAGCATATCCTCCACCACCTGGGGCGCCACTCTGGTGGTGGCATTGTTATCCAGGTATATAAAACGGTTTTCAGTCATCAGATCGGACTCGGAACTCTTTTATGGATTCTCGTCACGATACTCCCCATCGTAAGGTATCCCTGACCCTTTCGCACAGAAAAGAACTTGGATAAATCAGAGGCATACGCTTTCCGGATAAAATAAAAGGAATTATCCTACCATAGGAGGTTGGATAGTCAAGAAGAAAGGCGGAGGATGTCAGGGATGAAAATGCCTGTAAATCCTGACGGCAGACTCCCTGCCTATCCCCGGAACCTTTTCCAGCTCTTCAATACTGGCATTTCTGATGCGTTTCAGACTGCCCAGCACTTTCAGCAGATCTTCTTTCCTGCTGTTTCCTATCCCCGGGATATTTTCAAGCTCGGAAGCAAAAGTCTGTTTCTGTCTCCTGCGACGGTGAGAGCTTACAGCAAAGCGATGGGCCTCATCCCTTATCTGCATAAGCAAGAGAAGAAGAGGGGAGTGAGAGGCCAGTTTAACCGGATTCTTACGACCCGGCCGGTAGACTTTTTCCCCTTCCTCCTTTCTCTCCTTGGCAATACCGGCCGCTTCCACCC
>JBKHJR010000052.1:0-20618 GCA_046537975.1 Desulfurivibrionaceae bacterium | reverse complement strand
CTCAGGCTTATTTGACCCACATAATTGGCTGCTATTCAGTTTTCAAAGATCAATATAATACCGTCCCTTCAAGAAGCGACGGAAACTATAATATAAACATATTCGAGCAAACTCTGTCAAGTAAATTTCAGCAATTTGCCCGGCGTCTCATGATTAAAGAATAGCCTTTTACCTAATAAGAGAACCTTTGTCAACAGTTCTTTGAAATTATTATCAGACCGGGTACACCAACCAGAGGCCACAGCCCCCTCACCTTAAGCCTGAGAGCCTGAGAGCCTGAGAGCCTGAGAGCCTGATAAAATCAATTGCACAACGGTACGGGTTCGGCTTGTCTATTGGAGGGGGATATCACCTTCAGTTTACCATAAAGGTCACCCTATCCAAACCGGTATTACCATTTGCAGGATTGAAACCATAGACTATTGCCTGATAAACACCTTTCTTATCCGGGCTGAATCTGCCTGAAAACTGACTGGTCTCTCCGGCGAAATCCAGCGGGAAATCGCCAACCTCTTCATTATCTCTCAAAACAATAGCCCTGACTTCATACTGGTTTGAATCCCACAGACCGTCAGGAGTAATGGGACAGCCGCACATCGGGGTCACATTGGCCTTAATATCGATCTTGCTTTTACCTGACAGCTTGGTATGGGCGGCAGGATCACGGACATCCACAACCAGTCCGGGAAGCTCCATAAAAAAGGCATCCCCGCCGGTAATATCCTTTCCCGGGACGATCCACTGGGTGGCAGAAACCCTGTTAGCAGACTGCTTCTGGGCCATGGGGCCATAGGCTGTTATTTCTGCATATACCGGCCTGTCAATATCCAGAGTTGCGGTAAAATGTGCTGAAGTCTCATCAGATATCGCTGCCCCTCTTTCTTGAGGGGTTCTCATAATCAGATCAGTATCGCCGGTGGAGCCCAGAGTAAGCCCCTTTGCCAGCAATTCGCCGGTCTGCTCATTCTTGATGGTCACAAGAGCTCCCCCCATACTGGTTCCCACAAATTTGGCGCCCTTGCTTTTTACTCTTACCGTGATATCAGTGGGTTCAGCATAAGCATTGATACTTATGGCAACGAATCCCAGCAGTGCAAGTAAAACGGATTTCCCCTTCATGTCAGCCTCCTCCTTTTCTTTTTTTGCTACTACTACTATTATTAGGACCGGTCGGGTAACACCCGGTCTATCTGTTCTTATTACCTAATCTGTCAAATCAACCTACTACGCTATACAGCATATTTAATCTCTTGTTCCCTGTCAAACGGAGGCACAATATGATTTCAATAGCATCATTTCAAGATCTGAAAAATATTTTCTGTCTTTTCAGCTACTTCTCAATTTGGCCGTACTCGCCTTTCGAGTACGTCGCGGCTTGCTCGCGGATCTTTAAGGGTATCAGGGGGCGAAAATTCACTCCCTGCCTTTTCACCTATTTCTCAATTTGGCCGTACTCGCCTTTCGAGTACGTCGCGGCTTGCTCGCGGATCTTTAAGGGCATCAGGGGGCGAAAATTCACTCCCTGCCTTTTCACCTATTTCTCAATTTTCAATTGCTATATCAATTTCATCAGGTTAAATTATATAGGTTTACCTACCATACCTGGAGCTTTTATTTATTGAGGTCATAATTTAGATACTTATCAAATTGAATTGACCTCTAATCGAACAAATACATTTAAGGACAGTAACCAAAAATGAAGGCCCTCATAGCCCTTGAAGACGGAAAAATTTTTGAAGGTCGCTCTTTTACCGGAGAAGGCGAAGCCACAGGAGAAATCGTCTTTAATACCGGTATGACCGGCTACCAGGAATCACTTACAGATCCTTCCTATAAAGGTCAGATGGCTGCTATGACCTATCCCCTGATAGGCAACTACGGCACCAACAGAACTGACATGGAGTCCAGTGCTATCCACATGGAAGCCTTTATTGTCAAAGAATATCAAAATATACCAAGTAATTTCCGGTCAACTGCCACCCTTGCTGAATTTCTTCAGGAAAACAACGTCCTGGGTATTGAGGGGGTGGACACCAGAGCTCTTACCCGCCATATCAGGCTTGCGGGGGCCATGAAGGGTGTGATTTCTACAAAGGATCTGGAGCCTGACTCCTTGGTGGCCAGAGCCAAAGCCTCCCCAGGATTAATTGGCAGAGATCTGGTCCAAGAGGTAACCACCTCTTCACCATATGGCTGGAGCAGAGGTGCTCCCAGGCCCGGCAACAAATTTACCACGGCTGATTCCGGAAAATACCGGGTGGTGATTCTTGATACCGGCCTGAAGTACAATCAGCTCCGTATCCTGGCGGAAAAAGGCTGCTCTCTGCAGATCGTGCCGGCAAATACATCAGCACAGGAAATTCTGGACATGGATCCCCATGGCATATTCCTGGCTAATGGCCCCGGAGACCCCGGGGCTATCGGTGAAATCGTCGATACGGTAAAACAACTCCTGGGGGTGAAGCCCATCTTTGGTATATGCCTGGGTCACCAGATCCTGGGTCTTGCCTATGGGGGGAAGACTTACAAACTTAAATTCGGCCACCGGGGAAGCAACCAGCCAGTCAAGGATCTGACTACCGGCAAGGTTGAGATAACTTCCCAGAACCACGGCTTCTGCATAGACGGTGACAGCCTGAATCCCGATGAAGTAGAGATAACCCATATCAACTTAAACGACAACAGTGTAGAAGGAATGCGCCATAAAAAGCACGCTGCTTTCTCAGTCCAGTACCACCCGGAACATGCCCCGGGTCCCCATGACTCCGTCTACCTGTTTGACCGTTTTCTCGAGAGCATGGCTTAAAACAGGTAGAATCCTTCTCTCGTCGAACTTTGAACCTTAAATCCTGATTACCCTATGCCTAAGCGTACAGATATCAAAAAAATTCTGATAATCGGCTCCGGTCCCATTATCATCAGTCAGGCCTGTGAATTCGATTATTCCGGTACCCAGGCAGTCAAATCCCTCAAAGAAGAGGGATATGAAGTAATTCTGATCAATTCCAATCCGGCAACCATAATGACGGATCCGGAAATTGCCGATCGCACCTATATAGAACCTATTTTACCGGAAATCATAGCCCAGATAATAGAAAAGGAGCGACCTGATGCCCTGCTTCCTACCCTGGGCGGCCAAACCGGGCTTAACACCGCCATTGAAGTAGCTAAAACCGGGATCTTGGAAAAGTACGGGGTGGAAATGCTGGCTGCTGATATTGATGTGATAAAAAAGGCTGAAGGGAGGGAATCATTCCGCGGCGCCATGCAAAAAATAGGCCTGAATGTTCCGGAATCAGCTATTATTCACAGTCTGGAAGAAGCAAAGCAGGCCGGGGAAGATATAGGATTTCCCATAATTGTCCGACCCAGCTTTACCTTGGGGGGTACGGGCGGAGGAGTGGCTTACAATCACCTGGAACTGGAAGAATTCTGCATCTCCGCTCTTGATCTGAGTCTGAACTCTGAAGTAATGCTGGAGCGCAGTCTTTACGGCTGGAAGGAATATGAACTCGAAGTAATGCGGGACCAGAAGGACAATGTGGTCATCATATGCTCCATTGAGAACTTTGACGCCATGGGAGTTCATACCGGCGACTCGATAACCGTGGCTCCCACCCAGACCCTGTCCGACAGGGAATACCAGGATATGCGCGATGCAGCAATCGCCATAATCAGGGAGATAGGGGTCGAAACAGGGGGTTCCAATGTTCAGTTTGCGGTTAATCCGGAAGACGGGGAACTTATGGTCATCGAGATGAATCCCCGGGTTTCCCGGAGTTCAGCTCTGGCTTCCAAGGCCACCGGCTTTCCCATTGCCAAGATTGCAGCCAAGCTGGCGGTGGGATACACCCTGGATGAGATCCCCAACGATATCACCCGGGAGACTTATGCTTCATTTGAACCGACCATTGATTACTGTGTGGTAAAGATCCCCAGATGGACCTTTGAAAAGTTCCCGGAAACCGAAGATTACCTTACTACCAGCATGAAATCAGTGGGCGAGACCATGGCCATAGGTCGGACTTTTAAGGAATCCCTGCAGAAGGCGCTGCGTTCACTGGAAACGGGATATATCGGTTTTGGTGAAAATCCAAAGATCAATTTCAACGATCTTGATGACCGTGACCTTGATTCCATGTTGAAAGTACCCAACTCCGAGAGAATCTTCGCCATTTATGAAGCCTTCCTAAGAAGGTACAGCGTCCATGACATCTTTATGTCAAGTCAGATCGACCCTTGGTTTATAAATAACCTCAAGGAACTGTTCGATACGGAAAAAGAAATAAAAAGGATAGGCTTTCAGGGTCTGGACCGGGACTATCTGAACCAGGTAAAACAGATGGGTTTTTCCGATGCCCAGATCGCCTTTTTTACCGGGACCAGCGAATCCGATGTCAAAGAGCTGCGCCACAAAGAAAATATAAAACCGGTTTATAAACTGGTGGATACCTGCGCCGCAGAGTTCGAAGCCTATACTCCCTACTACTACTCAACTTATGAGACGGAAACCGAAACAAGGCCCAGCAGCAGACGCAAAATTATGATCCTCGGCGGCGGACCCAATCGAATAGGCCAGGGAATTGAGTTTGACTATTGCTGTGTCCATGCCTCCTTTGCCTTGAAGGAGCTTGATATTGAAACCATTATGGTTAACTCCAATCCGGAAACAGTATCAACAGACTACGATACTTCAGACAAACTCTATTTTGAACCTCTTACCCTGGAAGACGTTACTCATATTATTGAGACGGAAGAACCGGACGGCATAATTATTCAATTCGGCGGCCAGACCCCGTTAAACCTTGCCGTTTCCCTGGCGGAAATGGGAGCCCCGATCATAGGCACCTCTCCTGACTCCATAGACAGAGCAGAAGACAGAAAACGTTTCCAGCAATTCCTGCAGAAGCTGGGACTGGTCCAGCCTGAAAACGATACGGCCCGGAGTATAGAGGAAGCCCTGGAAACTGCAGAAAAGATAGGTTACCCGATAATGGTTCGCCCATCCTATGTCTTGGGAGGCCGGGCCATGCGCATCGTTTATAACGAGGAAGAATTAAAGCGCTACATGGTTTCAGCAATAGAGGTCTCCACTGAACATCCGGTTCTCATAGATAAATTTCTGAAGGATGCCATAGAGGTGGATGTTGACGCCATCTCCGATGGAGAAATTACGATAATCGGCGGCATTATGCAGCATATAGAGGAAGCGGGGATCCATTCCGGGGATTCGGCCTGCGTACTCCCCCCTCACAGCCTGCCCACAGCCATGTCGGAGCAGATCAAGGAGGCTACCCGGGCCATGGCCAAGGAACTCAAAGTCATAGGCCTGATGAATATCCAGTATGCTGTACAGAGAAACAAACTCTATGTGATCGAGGTCAATCCCAGGGCTTCCCGGACCATTCCCTTTGTAAGCAAAGCCACAGGGATTCCCCTTGCCAAACTTGCCACCAAGATCATGGCAGGCATGACTCTTTCGGAACTGGGTTTTACATCTGAGGTACAAGTGGATCATTTTGCAGTAAAAGAAGCGGTCTTCCCTTTTGACCGGCTTGACAATGTTGATACTCTATTGGGGCCGGAAATGAAATCAACCGGCGAGGTGATGGGTATAGGCCCCGAACCCGGGATTGCCTATGGAAAGTCCCAGTTTGCCGCGGGACAGCCTATACCTACCAGCGGCAACGTACTTCTGAGCGTCCGGGATTCCGACAAACCGGCAATACTGCCCCTGGCCCGGAAACTTGCGGACCTTGGATTCCAGCTTTCAGGCACGGAAGGCACGGCCCAGTATCTCAAAGACCACGGGGTGACATGTGCCAAGATGAACAAAATCTCGGAAGGACGCCCCCATATTCTGGATAAGATTCAGGATAACGGAATCCAATGGATAGTCAATACCTCCAAAGGCACCCGAACTACGGAGGACTCATACACTATAAGACGGGCCGCTCTTGATTTCCATCTGCCTTATACTACGACCATCGCCGCGGCTGAATCAATGGTAGGAGCGATTGAGACCATTCAGAAGAGCCCACCCAAGGTCAAGGCCATTCAGGAATATTATAATGGCTGAGGCTCTGGACATTTGGAGCAGGAATACTTATCTTGAATAGATCGTACAATTCATTAACTGCAAGTAACCACCAATTTAGTGGCAATAACAAGGGTAATTAGAATAAGTTCTCTCCTGTTCCCGGTAAATAAAAAATACCTCAAACCTTGAACCGTAAAATTTATGAATAACTTCTATAAGAATATCTCCATGTGGCTGATCATCGGCCTGTCCATGATCCTGCTTTTCAACATATTCAAGTCCCCGCAGAACAACACGTTTGAGATGACCTACAGTGATTTTGTGGCCTCCGTAGAATCCGGAGATATAAAATCAGTGACTATTCAAGGCGAAAAAATCACCGGCAAAAACAACGGTCAGCCTTTCAAGGTCATTACTCCTGATGCTGACACTGAACTCATTCCCTCCCTGCGGGAGAACGGGGTGAATATCCAGGTAAAAAAAGAGCCGGAAACTCCCTGGTATATAACCATATTGGTATCCTGGTTCCCTATGCTTCTGCTTATAGGGATCTGGATCTTTTTTATGCGGCAGATGCAGGGCAGCGGCGGCAAGGCCATGAGTTTCGGACGCAGCAAACACCGGGTGCTTAATGAAGAGACCAGCAAAACCACATTTAAGGACGTTGCCGGTATAAATGAAGCCAAAGAGGATCTCTACGAGATAATCTCCTTCCTTAAAGACCCCCAGAAATATACCAAACTGGGAGGCCGCATTCCCAAGGGAGTTTTGCTGGCCGGAGCTCCCGGTACCGGGAAGACCCTCCTGGCCAAAGCTATAGCCGGAGAGGCCGAAGTCCCGTTTTTCTCCATAAGCGGATCTGATTTCGTGGAAATGTTTGTCGGCGTTGGGGCATCCAGGGTAAGAGACTTATTTACCCAAGGGAAAAAAAACGCCCCCTGTATTATATTCATTGATGAAATTGATGCTGTAGGCCGGCACCGGGGAGCAGGTCTGGGAGGAGGCCATGACGAAAGAGAACAGACCCTCAATCAGCTGCTTGTAGAAATGGACGGTTTTGAAGCCAACGAAGGCGTTATAATTATTGCCGCCACCAATCGTCCAGACGTCCTTGATCCTGCTCTCTTGAGGCCGGGGCGCTTTGACAGGCAGATTGTAGTCCCTGTACCCGATGTGGGGGGCAGGGAAAAAATCCTTAAGGTCCACGGCAAGCAACTGCCTATTGCCGATGATATTGACTGGTCCGTTATCGCCCGGGGAACTCCGGGTTTTTCCGGGGCTGACCTGGAAAACATGGTGAACGAAGCGGCCTTGCTGGCGGCTCATAATAATGCTGAAAAAGTAACCATGGATGACCTGGAGAAAGCCAAGGACAAGGTCATGATGGGGGCTGAAAGAAGAAGCATGATCATTACCGAGGAAGAAAAGAAAATAACCGCTTATCATGAAGCGGGCCATGCCCTGATCGCCAAAATGTTACCGGGGACCGATCCGGTCCACAAAGTAACTATTATTCCCAGAGGTCATGCCCTCGGACTGACCCAGCAGCTACCCTCGGTTGAACACTACACTCATGCCAAGTCCTATCTCCTTAATAATCTTTGCATACTTCTGGGAGGCAGGGTAGCTGAACAACTTATAATGGGAGAGATAACCACCGGCTCCGGTAATGACATAGAAAGGGCCACGGATCTGGCCCACAAAATGGTCTGCGAATGGGGAATGAGTGATGATATGGGGCCGGTAACCTTTGGCAAGAAGGAAGAACAGATCTTTCTGGGCAGGGAGATGAGCCAGCACCGTGACTATTCCGAAGATACTGCCATAAAAATTGACAAGGAAATCAAAAATCTTCTTATTAACTCCAATAACAAAGTAAACGACCTGCTCAATGAGAATCTCGAGGCCCTGAAAGATATTGCTGAGGAGCTTCTGGAAAGAGAGACCCTGATTTCTGCTGATATAGAAAAAATCATGAAGGATCACGGCATTGATATTTCTGCTTCGCCGGCAGACGAGGAAACAACCGAGATGGAGGAAAAATAGGTATTGGACCTGAAGGTTTTCAATAGACGCACCGGGGTTATGGGTATACTGAATGTCACCCCTGATTCCTTCTCCGACGGCGGCAGACTTGCAGATAAGGGATCCCTGCTCAATCAGGTTGAAAACATGGTTACTCAGGGAGTGGATATCCTGGACATCGGCGGTGAGTCAACCCGGCCATATGCCGACAGCGTAAGCCTCGAAGAAGAGATGGACCGCGTCATTCCCGCAATTAAAGCAATCAGGCAACATTTCGATACCCCGATTTCCGTGGACACCACTAAAGCTGCGGTTGCGGAGCAGAGCATGGATGCGGGGGCGGATATAATCAACGATATAAGCAGCTTGCAGTTCGATCCAGACATGGGCGGGGTTGCTTTAAAATACGGAGCCCCGGTGATTATCATGCACATGCAGGGGACTCCCCGGACCATGCAGCAAAACCCGGAATATGCTGATGTCCTGGCCGAGGTTTCAGCTATGCTGTCCGAGCGGGTCAGGCAGGCGGAAGCACAAGGTATAAAACGGGAAAAGATAATTATTGATCCCGGCATAGGTTTTGGCAAGTCATTAGAACACAACCTGACTATCCTGAAAAATATTCCTTACTTTAAAAAGCTCGGCCTGCCGGTACTGATAGGGCATTCACGCAAATCATTCATCCATAAGTTGTTGGGAATTGCGAATCCGGAAGACAGAGATGAAGCCAGTGCCATCATTTCCGCCTTATGCGCGGGCCAAGGGGCATCACTGATCCGAACCCACGATGTTGCCAGAACTGTTCAGGCCATTAAGTTAACAGAAAGTCTGAACGTGTAGTCTCATGGCCTGTGGAACTAAATAAAAAGTGATTGGGCAGGATAATAGAATGCAAATATCATTCTTATACATCCATGGAAGAAAAAAATTAAAAGAGCCATCCATTCCAGCCCGCATGCGTTAGAACGAATTCATAATTTCTTAACAGCATTGATTAATATTCATACATACAAAAACTGACAATCAATAAATAATCAATGCAGGAAAGGATTAAGCGCTATCAGACATACAATCGCAACCGGAAAGTTAAAGCCTTAAACTTTGACAAGGATCAGGCGAATTTTCTATTCAGGGTTATTCCCTACCTTCTTCATTGCAATTATCCGGACTTGCCGGGTTATATCGACGACCAGGATTGCTGCTACGGGATCTGCCGTTTCCTTCCAGACAACTATATGGATGATGAGCTTTTCAGGCGTTATTTTCCGGACTCCAGCGCCCGGAATCCAAACACAACTTCGCCCTATCCCTCTGAGCACTCCTACATACACTCCCTAAAAACAATCGGTAGTATAGGCACCATCGCCCAGACAACCAAATCGGATTGTGACTACTGGATAAGTATTCGCTGGGAAGAAATGGGTGAAAAAGGGGGGAAACTTCTCGAAAAGAAATGCCGCCTTATAGAAGAATGGGCCCAGGGAAAAGGTCAAGAAGTCTATTTCTTCCTGATGGATATCGACCGGACCCGGGAGAATAAATTTGAATCAGCCGTGGAAGGGGAATCAGCCGGCTCTGCTCTCCAGATTCTGCTGAAGGATGAACTCTTCCGCACACATATACTGGTAGCCGGCAAGATGCTTCTCTGGTGGCTGGTCCCTCCGGGATTGAGCATCGAGGAATACCATAATTTCGTAAAAAAAGAGATAGAACGCAAGCGTCTGAATCCCAAGAACTTTGTTGACCTCGGCTACTTTTCAGATATTCCCAAAAGCGAAATCTTTGGAGCCTGCCTGTGGCAGATGAACAAGGCCCTGGACAGCCCTTACAAGTCCCTGATCAAGTTTGCCTACCTGGAGCTGCTGTTCAAAGAAAAAAGTCAATTACTGCCCCTGTTTTCCACCAAGATTCAGTGCCTGGTTACTTATCCTCAGCAACTGCCGCAAAATGAACAGGAACTTCCCCTGTCTCTGATAGACCCCTATTTGCTCCTGGCCAAGGAAATAATATCTTTCTACAGACATCAGAAAAGGACCACCGAAGCTGAACTTATAAGGGAATGCCTTTTCATGAAAACCCTGGAAGGCATACACTTCCGGAAAAGTGACGATGACCTGAAACAGGGCGTAATATTAATGAAAAAATGGGATATCCTCCCCAAAAATTATGCCACCCTGATAAAAAACGAGGTCTGGAATTATCATGACCTCATTGAAACAGGCAAAAGGGTTCATTCTTTTCTTCTCAACACCTATAAACGACTCTCAGACCTTCAGGCCTCATTTGATTCAACGGCAACCACTATAAGCAACCGGGATATAGCTATCCTGGGCAAAAAACTGTTCACCTATTATGAGGAAAAGGAAGGCAAAATACCTTATTTACGGAGCATATCCCGCAAGGTAATGCGGCAGGAAAACATTACACTCCACAGGAGAATACAGGGAGAGAACAATTATTACCAGGCCTACCAGGGTACGCCCTCTCCCCAAAAAATCACAACCGATAAGATCAAACCGATTAAAGAAGATCATGACCTGACCAGGCTTCTGGCCTCACTGGTTATTAACGGAATAATCCAAAAAAAAACGACTATTCGCATCACCCCTTCCTTCCAGGAAATTTACCTCAACGATATAGAAAAGCTTATAGAACTCATGCTCGATCTCTTTCCTCTGGTCAACTTTGGCAAAATCCCCGCCGAAGAAATGCTTAATCCGGAAAGGTTGATCAGGGCCCTGGTGGTAATCAACATGGAAAAATTCGAGGTCAGGAACTCAAAAAGGCTGGAATCATCCATTGTCACTCAGAACAATTACGGCGAATACTTTTATTCTTCCTGTTCCACCCTGGTCCAGCTCAAAAACAAAATGAGGTATTTTCTCACCAAATACTATATCAGCCGCTGGAACAACAACCTGATTGTCTTCATTCCCTCTCAGCCCCAGAAGCATTACATAAGCAATCTCTTAGAGAAATAATACAATAGATTTCAGTCTCCAGCTGCTTTTGAACCGATAATACATCTGCGCCTAAGACCAATAATTATATTAATCAGTTAGTTAACATCCACCTCCCCTTACCTCACCTTGATCAAGGTGAACCACTCTCTATCAGAAAACTATTAAGACGCCGGGCCTGGAGGCAGAATGCTTCCAGGCGGGCTTCGATAATCTGGGGGAAAGGATTGCCGTCTGTTTCTATGGCCAGAAAAGGGAACTTGCGGTCTCTATCCAGTATCCCCCGCCACTTTTCAGGAGCCTGGCCGTCAAGGAGTCGGCGTTTTTCCGTCGTGGTAAATTTTTCATTGAGGATGGATTCCGCCAGACGGGTGGGCATACAGCCGAACGGTCCTATGGAAATGACACCGCAGGATGGATGAAGGATCTCATGAAGGGCGGATCCCACGGTCAATATGGCCTCGCCGGTAAGGCGGGGTGAAATATGATGGCTGCCTGCCTTGATCACCGTCTCCACATCCATGTTGTCCTCGTAAAAGAAAAGTCCACTGGGAGCCAGAAGCTTTCTGATCCGCCGGTCAAAATACTTTTTAGCCCAATACTTGGTCCACCAGCTCAGATCAGGCTTCCCCTCAATTTTCGAGCGCACCAGCCAATCGGTGTATTTAAACCACTCGCTGTTCTGGGCTGTACGCAGGATAAAGCCCCGATCGGCCATCCTTTCCACCAGATTCTGGAGAGAGATGGGATCATGCCGCACGTAAATCTCCCCGATCAAGGAAATTTTGGGGATCTCATGGTAGGGTTTGATCAGCTCAATTCCGGCCAGTTTTCCTGCACTTTCCTCAAGCTGACGGGCCAATTCCCTCCAGTCCAGATCGACCACTTCCAGAATCCTGTTATATTCCCGATCCAGGACTGCCAGTCCCTGCTCCCTGTCTTTGGCCCCGGCCAGAACAGTTGCCCTGATCTCATCAAAAATATCTCCGATAACTATTGCCCTCCAGGCTGCCAGAGTAAACCTGTTGCCCAGGCCGCCGTAACCGGTGGATGGAGTTAGGGAGAAGACAGCGGCATCAGGGATACCGTGTTTTGTAATAGTCCGTTTGGAAAAAACATGGTACTGGCCTAATCGGCAGGGACCGTTGGCACTGGCCATAAAGTAAGCAGTCACCTCTCCTTCCGGACGGTTATAAAGATATTGGAGCATGGAACCCACAGTAGTCTGAAGCGGCAGACACTCCTTGCAGCTTGAATTGCCCCGGCCTTTCTTCAGAGCTTTTTCGTCGGCAGGAGGCAGGGCCTCCGCC
The DNA here is from genome assembly GCA_046537975.1 of Desulfurivibrionaceae bacterium. Taxonomy (GTDB): domain Bacteria; phylum Desulfobacterota; class Desulfobulbia; order Desulfobulbales; family SURF-16; genus JAWLDV01. Next base: position 8,283 of record JBKHJR010000052.1, on the reverse strand, counting down.
CTGATACCTTTCCTGGCAAAGGCCTTGGCCAAAAGAGGAGTCCCGTGTTGCCCCATGGCAGGCAGCACCACTTTCACCCGATCGTCCTGGAAAGGCAACCATTTGCCGTTAGAGGTTCGGATTCCGGCATGTCCGTCATTGAGTTCCATTTCCGCCCTGCGGAAATTTCCGGTCCGAACGCTGGACGGGTTCACATTTTTCTGAAGCTGACGATAATAACGGACAATATCCAGAAAGGCCTCAATTCGGGTCTCAATACCGGCATCTGCAGTATGGCTGTCCAATTCCAGGGTCAAAGAGGGCTTGTTGCCCATCTTATCCCGAAAAAAGCCAACCAGAAAAGAATCAGGGCCGCAGGAAAAATTGGTAATATAAGTAGCGAAGAGCTGAGGATCCCTCTTGACATAAGCGGCCCCTTTGAGGATGGTCTGGCCCATAGCCCAGTACATATTGGAGTCGGAAGGCAGAGATTCTTCTTCGTAGGGCAACATATCCAGGGGAATTACCTGATAACCCCGGGAAGCCAACTTGGCCGGAATTCCCTTGTTGGCCTCCTGAACAAAACTGTTGTAGGGGCGGCCGAAAAGGACTACGGCAACTCTTTCCGGATCCTGCCGCAGCTGGCCCAGGGCCTCCTCCCCCATCTTTTTAAGATCATTACGGAAATTCTCCTGCTCAACCGCAGCAGCCTCCAGGGCTTTCTTTACTTTACTCCGGTCGGAACCCAGGCGGCCGCCCACCTTTTGGAAGGCCTTGAGGTTGGCGGACATTCCCCTGCTGAAATCAAGGTGAGGGGAAATGATCCTGTCCGGCGAAAAAGAGAGAAAGGCGGTGGACAGATAAAAAGGTTCACCCTGGAGGAAAACACAGGTACAGGAAACATCAATGCCCTTATCTACTGCTGGAATCCCCCTCAGATGGGGAAGAAAATAAAAATCCGGATCTCTGGCCAGTAGATTAGCGGCATAACCATGGGCCAGTTCCACCGGGAAGCAGAAAGGGGCGTTGCGCTGCTCTACTCCTTCCGGATCTACCGTGTCCGGCAGTACCAACCGATAACCCAGTTCAGCAAAGAACCGATTATAAAAAGGAAAATAGGTGTTAACCAGAAATGAACGGTTCATCCCCACTGTGGGCCTTTGGTCTTCCGGGTCTTCGGGGCTTAAATCGCGAAAGACCCGGTGTTCCCGCTGAATGACCAGGTTCAGGCCGGTGGAATTGATCCGCCTCTTATGGATCTGATTATCATAGCGGTTACAGATCCCGCCGAAGGGGTAAGTTTTACCGGCTACTTCTATCCGGGATATCTCGCAGCCCCGGTCGCATTCCTTGCCGCCGCCGCAGGTGAAAGGCTCCCGGTACCTAACTTCACGGTTGGTCAGTTCCTGGAGATCAAACTCCTGTTTCTCCAGAAGTCCCTGTTCCATGCGGCGCTCAACTTCAAGGGCCACCCCAAAGGCCCCCATCAGGCCGGGTTCAGGCGGCACCACCATTTTCTTGCCGGTTAAAGCGGCCATGGCCGCCGGTACAGCTTCATTGTAGCAGACCCCGCCCTGAACAAAAACCTTCCCCCCCACAGGACGGTTCCCCTTAACCCGGTTGGTATAGTTCATGCAGATGGAATAAACCAGCCCGGCAACAATGTCCTCCACCGGAATTCCTTCCTGGGCCGCACTTTTTATATCAGAACCTATAAAAGCAGCGCACTGGTCATTGAAATTGGGGGGATGATCGCCCTGATAGGCGGTCCGGCCGATATCCGTTACCTCCAATCCCAGGCTTTCCTTGGCAGCTTCTTCAAGAAAAGAACCAGTACCGGCGCTGCAGGCTTCATTCATGGCATAATCGCTGGGCACCCGGTTGGTTATATAAGTATACTTGGCATCCTGGCCGCCGATCTCGAAAATGGTGTCGACTTCAGGATCAAAATGAACAGCAGCTGTAGCATGGGCGATTATCTCGTTAATAACTCCTTCTGTCATGGCGTGCAGGCCGGCAATCTGTCTGCCTGAACCAGTGACACCAAGGCCTTCTATTGTAATCGGCACCTGCAATTGATCGGCCAGACTCTCATAGACCCGCCTCGAAGCTCCAACCGGATCTCCGTTGGTTCTCAGATAATCAGCAGCCAGGATCGCCTTATCCCGCCGGCGCATGATCACCCCTTTGGTAGTGGTAGAACCCACATCAAGCCCAAGGATGGTCTGATCACCGGCAGTCGCTTTTCCACGGGGATGCTCCTTGAAATCAACCCACTGCCCGGACTTGGACAGCGGTTCCAGAAAAGAAAGATTGAGTTTCTGATCCCCGAAAATACGGTCAGGCTTCGGCATCGGCTGGAGTTGTTCTTTCGCTCCGTCTTCGTCCTGATGGGACAGGGCCCAGAAAGCTGCCCCATAAGCCTCGAAATAACAGGCCTGATCCGGGATAAAAAGGTCATTGATCTCCCGGTCCAAATAATGGATCATGGGCCGATTCCTGGTACAGCCCCCGATCACCATAACATGATCTTTAGGGAGTTTTTTCAACAATTCAAGAGCCTTACCCGCCATCATCCGGGAAAGACCTCCCACCACCTTTTCTTTGGGGATCCCTTTGTTCAAGGCATGGGTGCAATCACTCTTGCAGAAAACTGAACAACGACCGGACACCTGATAGACCTGTTCCGGGAGTTCCATTTGCCCTATTTCATCCAGATTTATGGACATCCGTCCCAATTGCTGAATAAAAAACTCACCTGTACCTGAAGCGCACTTGTTGCCGGTATGAATGTTCTGGATCCGGTTATCCTCATCCAGGTGGTAGACCATGAAGGTCTCCCCTCCGGCGCTGATAAGCACCCGGTAAGGATGGTCTTCCGGGAGGAGCTGCCGGCAGGCGATTTCCACCGCCTCGGGTTCAGATATAGTGGAAAGATTAAGGTAATGGCGGAACTTGCGTCCGGTTGCGGCCACCAATTCGTAATCAGAATCGAGCTGCTCAATCATTTCGCGGAGAGTCCCTCTGGGACTGCCTTCATGGGAGCGGTTTTTTGTCCAGAGTGTCTCTACGTTACCGTTTACCCGGCGCAAAGCCACCATACTTATTGTCGAGGCCCCTAAACAGATACCTAAAGAATCTTGCATGTCGTGTTGGTTCTCCGTTCAGATTTTTAGTCTTCAGTTCATAAATCAGAGTCTTGAACCCGGGTCAGGGTAAGGCGGGTTTGCTAATTAAACGGGCCGATAATACTGACCGTCTCTAACGAACTCCGCTCTCCCCCTTTCCTGTTAGTTCAGCTTAGCGAAGAAATTAAAAGTGGACAACTCCTTTTGTCCCGCTTTAGATTTATCATTTTGCAAAATTATTTGCATAATATCTTTTTTACTATGGCGATAAAAGGTCAGATCAACTACTCCGTAATCGAGCCGATTCAAGGGCTTAATCTTTAGTGACCTTAGCAGGGAAAAAGGCTCTTCCGCCACCGCGAGGGTTGTCCCCCACTTCTTCCGAAGACGGAAATATTCTCCCCTGGGGCTTATAAAAGCCGGTCCATAGCGGAAAAAACCCGGGGCCGGCCTGGCGGTAAATAAAGGGGGGCGTCCGAAGACAGTAAGACCTGTCTTAATACTGCTTTTGTTGGTCAAAACCTTTGCCAGATTATCGCTGTCCGTTTCTATGGCCAACTGCTGCCCCTTTATCCCGGCTCCCTCCAGGACACGCAGCCCAGGAGAATTCATAATATTAAGACGGTAGTCCCCGCTCAAGCTAAGATTTGCTCGGCCGGTAAACAGTTGAAGCTGGCCCAGATTGCTTATCTCCCAAGAGGTACAGCCCTGGTCTATCAAGAAATTCACCGCCTCCCGGTAAAACTCGACTCTGTCCTCAAATATTACCGGCGGCAGGGCCCAGATCAGACGTCCGGCCATTTTCATCCTATCTCTGGTCTCCTGGAAACGATCGAAGTTATCCTCATCCAGGACCACTATAACACCATCTATCTGCCTGGGAAGATTAATTTTCAGGGTCTGCAGATTATCCGTCTTAAGCAGCAGAGAGACTGAATTCTTTTGTCTGCCCGTTTGCCTGCCTGCTTTTTTGGAACTACCACCGGTGTCGGATCCGTCCTGCAGACCCAGCTCCTTTTCCATTTCATGGATGTCCTGCCGGCGGGCAGTCAGATTCTCTATTTTCTGTCTAAAACGGTCCGGTTTGATTCCGGATGATCTGGCCTTATCTCTTTTTCGCTCTCCGGTATCAACTTTGTATAAGCTATCCCCGACCTTGGCGGTGCTAACCGGCAGTCCGATTTCAACCTTGTCCCCGGCCCCGGCAGAAAGACACTGCCGTCTGCCCTGCCTGATATTTTTCAGGCTGAAAGCCTTTCTCTCTCCGCTTCCTTCCTGATGGAGCCGCAGGCGGTCACCTTTTTTCAGGGGCTTTTTGAGAACAAGTGTTCCTGCCTGTCCCTGCACCCGATTAATTTTCCCCAGGAAGACGCCGATATTACCCGACTTGTCAGGACTGAAGGCATGATCAGGCTGAGGGGTGGAAAAATATCCGGATGTAGTCTTCCGGCTCATGGCCTTTTTCAGAAGCACCTGGGCCTTGGGCAGCACTTCCGGGAAATTATCTCCGGCATCTATGAGGGACCGGTAAGCCCGCACTACCGGGCCGACATAACGGGAACTCCTCATTCTGCCCTCGATCTTTACTGATCTTACCCCGCTGGCTTTGAGATCAGGAATAAAGGGGGCCCCTTCCAGATCATTCATGGAAAAGAAATACCCGGAAGTAACTTTCTTGCCCCTGCTCTGCCAATGGTATCTCCGGCGACAAGGCTGGACGCAACGACCCCTCAAGCCGCTCATGCCCCCCAGATAACTGCTGAAGAGACAGAGGCCCGACATGGAAAAACATAAGGCCCCATGGATGAAGACCTCCAGTTCGATATCCCGAACTTTTCCCATCTCCTTAATTTCAGCCAGGGTCATCTCCCTGGCCAACACTACTCTCTTAAATCCCATTTCCCGGCATTGTTTCACTCCAAGAGAGTTATGAACAGTCATCAGGGTGCTGGCGTGCAAGGGAAGTTCGGGAAAGAAACGGCGACACAAATGATAAATCCCTAAATCCTGGAGAATAAGCCCGTCAGGAGAAAGGCCGTTCAGAACGGTCAGCAGTTCGAGAGCTGCCGGGACCTCTTCCTCTTTCATCAGGCTGTTCATGGCAATGTAAACCTTGACTCCGTGGCGGCGGCTGTAATCAACCATGGCACCCAACTCCTCCAGGCTGAAATTACGGGACTGGACCCTGGCATTAAAAGCAGGGGCGCCTATATAAACAGCATCAGCGCCTTCTCCCACAGCGGTACTTAATACCTCAGTAGTGCCGACCGGGGCCAGTAATTCAAGATCAGGATTATAAGAGATTTTATCAGACATGTTATGCTAATTAAAGGCAGGTAGAGATGACACCTCAGGACTTATGATTTTAAGTTCATCTGATTAGTTAACTACATAAAGGGGAAAAGCTATCTCCCTGAATTGGTCCACAATTCATAACAACATATATTGAAATATAGCCAGATCGGTGACAGGGTTTAGGAACCAGAGTACAGGGAGTTTAACTGTATAACGGTAATATTATAAGGCATTATTCCTGAATACTTGATTCCGGCTTTTGAAGCATAATGTGATCTGACACTAATACACATAGACACATCATGATTTCTACAAACTCCCCACTCCGGTAAATTGGGTGAAATAATATTAGTCAAAAATCACGGTAAATAGCATAAAGTAGCACACAGGACTCTGATTTACAAGCTAACATACCTCAGGAGACCATTAGTGGTTTTCCGTCCCCTGATTCTCAGTTTAACTTTGGCCATTCCTCCTTCTTTAAATATTGCCGGCATAATCCTCTGTTATATTGGTGTATTATGGATGGAGCCAGTGGTACTAATGATAATTCACTATCAAGGTATCAATTAAATAAAACAACTATATTCAATCACATACCCTTGAGGGACATCACAGAATAAAAGTGCTGTAGTCTGACGACCCCGGAAAAAAAATCATATAAAGTCCTACAACCTTTCTATATAAATTTTCTCATAATAACAATACATTAACGACTCCAAAAAGAGCAACTCCCCTGGACAGATACTGAATCAATAAGGGCGTTGATCATCTGCCCTTTTGTTAATCGATATTTATATCGAACAAAAACAAGGCTTACCGACTCTTTTTTATTACCGGCTTTAAAATGGCTTGTTTACTAAAAACAAAAGACAGCTGGTTTGCACTCAGGAAATGTATGGTGTATATTTGGAGGTTGTTTTCTCCTTATGAATTGTTGCTTCAAATAAGGGGACATAATTATAAGGATCTGTCTCAAGTAAACGGAAATAATTATCTTTTCAGGAGCTTAAACTGTGCATAACATAAATATATTAGAGATGTTCTTCAATGCGGGACCAGTAGTTCAATTTGTCATGCTGCTCTTGCTTTTCTTCTCCGTGACCTCCTGGGTCATAATTTTCCAGAAGCTGCTTATTTTCCGTAAAATCAGATTTGCCTCCGAAGAATTTCTGGAGAACTTCTGGAGCGCCAATAACCTATCCCAGTTTTACCGGGACAGATCAGAACAGCCAGATTGTCCGGAGATGACCATTTTTACCAATGGTTATAACGAACTCCAGAAATTAGGCAGGATAAGGCAGCAGGAGAAAACCGGCGACTCTTTATCGAAAACAGCCAGAGGCATTCTGCAAAGGGCTCTGGAAAATGCTGAAAACCGTGAATCCAACCAATTGAACAGCCATCTTTCTTTTCTGGCCACCACCGGCAGTTCCACCCCCTTCATCGGACTTTTCGGGACAGTTTGGGGTATCATGAACTCTTTTAAAGAAATAGGCATGCGGGGTTCCGCCTCCCTGGCGGTGGTAGCCCCGGGCATTTCAGAAGCCCTGGTCGCAACAGCAGCTGGACTGGCAGCGGCTATACCTGCTGTTATTTTCTACAACCACTTCTCTAACCAGTTGTCCTCTGTGGAGGACGAAATGGGACAGTTTTCCGCTGAATTCCTAAACCTTGTAGAACGCGACTTTCTGAACCGGGTTTAATCATGTCCAGACAGAAAAAAAACAAAAAACACATACCCTTAGCTGCTATCAACGTAACCCCTTTGGTTGATGTTATGCTGGTACTACTTATCATCTTTATGATAACTGCACCGATGTTGACCGAAGGAATTAATGTCGATCTGCCTAAAACCACTGCTACACCTTTAAAACAGGAGAAGTCACCTTTAGTGGTATCGGTAAGCAGTAAAGAGGAAATAGCCATCGGCAAAATCGAAGGCAATATGGAACTTCTGAAACAGGAACTTCTGAAACTTGCCAAATCTGAACCTGACAAGACAATACTTATAAAGGCGGATAAAAAAGCCACTTACGGTATTGTCGCCAAAGTAATGGCAGAAGTAAAGGAAGCGGGCTTTACAAAACTCGGGATGGTAACCAATCCCGAGGAAGAGAGAATAGTTAAATAAACCATGTCTTCAAAAGGCCTGCCACTCCTTAAAAATATCAAGTTTTTTAGGGATATAAAGGAGAGCCAATGGAAAATTCCTGTCCTGGGAAGCCTATTGGTTCATATCGTTATTCTGGGTGGCTCCATATTTTCCCCAGCCCTGTTCTCTGAAAGAGATGTTTTGGAAATACAAACTGTTGACCTGGTTAACATAGAAGAATCAAAACCGGAAAAAACAGCGGAACCTGCAGGCAAAAAAGAAACAAAAAAAGCCCAATCTTCTCCATCTAAACCGGAACCCGCGCCAAAGCCCGAACCCGAACCTGAACCCGAACCCGAACCCGAACCTGAACCTGAACCTGAACCTGAACCTGAACCTGAATCCGAATCCGAATCCGAATCCGAAAATACAGTATCAGAATTAGCAGAAAAAATCAGAAATATGGAGAGCCAGGAGTCCATACCTGAAGAGGTGGTCAGCCTCAAACCCCGTCTTGCCAAGAAAGAGCTTAATTCTCCTGAAAAGAGCCGGGAAAATGAGGAGAAAATCGACAATGCCATGAATAAAATAAAAAGGGAGATACAGCGCAAGAAGGCCGAAGAAAAAGCCCGCCAGGCTGAACAAGAAGCCCGGGCCTATGCCAGGGAAGCCGTGAAAGATTTAAGTGATCTATTGAAATCCCAGGATGTTGAAAGCGGGGAGGAAAGCGAGACCACGGAAAAAGAAGCTGACACAGTCAGCACCAGGCAGAACAGTACCGAACAG
>JBKHJR010000051.1:0-20715 GCA_046537975.1 Desulfurivibrionaceae bacterium | reverse complement strand
TCTATATACTGCGGACAGCCGCCTGGAGGATACCATCCTTCTCCTTGACGAACCGGGCTCTTCCTGGCCCCCATCTCAAAGAGAACTTTTGAATCCGGTTATTGAGAAACTGGCCTCCAGGGTCCAGGTAATTATGACCTGTCAACCGGGTGATCCACTAAGCCGGGGACATAATGCCAACATATTTTTCCTGGCAGATAACAATGGTCGAAGCGAATTGAAAAAAATCTCTTAAGTAAAAGACAGGAATTGCTTTATGAAAAAGGTAGTGATAATCGGCTGCGGCTTTTTAGGCTTGAACGCAGCCAAGATTCTGGCGGATAAAAGAGATATAGAGATCACCATACTGGACCGCAGAAATTACCACCTTTTCCAGCCCCTGCTCTATCAAGTGGCCTCGGCGGGATTGAGCCCGGCAGACATAGCGACTCCCATCCGCCATATCTTTTACAAAAACAAAAATGTCAAAACCTACCAAACAGAGGTTCAGGAGATAGCCCCAAAAGGAAATCAGGTAATAACGACTATCGGCAAATTTGATTACGACTACCTGATAATGGGCCTTGGGGCCAAACACTTTTACTTCGGCAATGAACAATGGGAGGAATATGCTCCGGGCCTCAAAACCATAGAACAGGCCACAGAAATCAGAAGAAGGGTTCTGGAATCCTTTGAAAAGGCGGAAGCTGAAAGAGATAATCAAAAGAAGATGAAGGACCTGACCTTTGTGGTAGTGGGTGGAGGCAGTACCGGCGTGGAACTTGCCGGGGCGATAGGTGAACTTAGTTGTCATGTCTTTTCGAAAGATTTCCGAAACATAGATCCGAGACTGGCCAGAATTGTTCTGATTGAGGCCGGCCCCGGAATTTTATCCTCTTTTTCCCCCTCTCTTTCAACCAGAGCAGCCAGGGATCTGGAAAGTCTGGGGGTGGAGGTTCTCACTTCCCGGCAGGTAACCGATGTCGATGAGCACGGAGTAACCATAGGCGAGGAAAAAATCCAGGCCGGAACCGTGCTTTGGGCCGCAGGAATCAAGGCCAGTGCTCTTAACCGGCAGCTGGACAGCGAACTGGATGAAATGGGTCGGGTAATGGTTGAACCGGATCTCAGTCTGGAAAAATATCCCAATGTGTTTTCAGGCGGAGATCAGGCCCACTTTGAAGATGAAAATTACGGTCTCCTGCCGGCGATTGCCCCGGTGGCGCTACAGCAGGGACAATTCATCGCCGGCAATATCATAAGGGAGATAAACGGTGAGCCCAGGCAGTCTTTCAAATATTTTAATAAAGGATTGCTGGCCACCATTGGCAGGAAAAAGGCTGTCCTGGAAATGGGCAAACTGAGATTGAGCGGTTTCTGGGCCTGGCTGGCCTGGCTCTTTGTCCATATTTACTATCTGATAGGCTTCAGAAACAAGCTGATGGTGCTTGCTCACTGGGCCTACTCCTATATTGCCTATCGCAAGGGGGCCCGCTTGATCGTCTACAAAGAGTGGCGCTTCTATAAAAATCTGCATAAGCCCCTGGCAAACAATAGCAAATAACATGTCGCTCCACGGAATCAGGGATTTCATTTTATGTGCTGTCAGTTGCACCCAGCATCTTCAGATACTGTTTCACAACCACGGCATTATTGTGCCGTTCATCCCGGCCACCGAAAACCAGAGTTACCCGCTCACTTTTGCCGCGTTCTGCCAGGGGCCGAAGCTTCTCCCGGTGTTTTTTCAGTTCTGCGAGATAGCTTCTCCGGAATTTGTCCCACTGTGAAGGGTTTTGATGAAACCACTTCCGAAGCCGGTCTGTCGGAGCTATTTCCTTCAACCATTCGTCAATCCCCGCCTTATCCTTAGAAATACCTCTGGGCCATAACCGGTCGACCAGCACTCTGTAACCATCTTCCCCGGCAGGTTCTTCGTAGATCCGTTTTAAAGCAATAGACATAAATACCTCCTTGATAGACAGCTGTCCCCTTTTATTTCCATCCTAATATATTGCCAGAACGGAACAAAATATGTTATTTGTGATATCTTTCCGCCTATATTGGATACTAAAAGTATTATATCAAAATTATGATAGATAATTGCCATGAACGAACATAAATCCGAGCTTGCCAAGGCTTACGAATTCAGTGAGGTAGAGAAGAAATGGAGTCAGCGTTGGCTGGAGGGAAAACAGTTTCGGGCCACCATGGACCCGGACCGCCTCTCTTTTTCCATGGTTATCCCACCTCCCAACGTTACCGGCGTACTTCACGTGGGCCATGCCTTGAACAATACTCTCCAGGATGTCCTTATACGCTATAAAAGGATGATGGGCTACAATACTCTCTGGGTTCCGGGAACTGATCATGCCGGGATCGCCACCCAGAACGTGGTGGAAAAACAGCTGGCCGGAGAAAACCTGGAACGACATGACCTGGGCAGGGAAGCCTTTCTGGAAAGGGTCTGGCAGTGGAAAGGCAGCTCCGGCGGTATCATAATCAATCAGCTGAAAAGGCTGGGCTGCTCCTGCGACTGGGACCGGGAAAGATTTACTATGGATGAAGGACTGTCCCGGGCGGTACGCACCGTATTTACCAGACTCTATGAGGAAGGCCTGATCTACAAGGGGGATTACATCATCAACTGGTGCCCCCGCTGCCACACCGCTCTGGCTGATCTGGAAGTAGAGCACGAAGAAACAGACGGCAAACTGTATCAGATCAGATATCCTTTGGCCAGCGGCAAAGGACACCTGGTGGTGGCAACCACCAGGCCTGAAACCATGCTGGGAGACACCGGGGTGGCGGTACACCCCGACGATGAACGATACAGCTCCTATCGGGGAGAAAAGATCATCCTGCCCCTGCTGGAGAAGGAAATCCCTATAGTCTTTGATGAACATGTGGAGAAAGAATTCGGCACCGGCGCCCTGAAGATCACTCCGGCCCATGACCTTAACGACTTTGAGATAGGAAGGCGCCACGATCTAAAGGTGGTCAAGGTCATGGACATTGACGGCCGGATGAATGTGGAAGCCGGACCTTATGCCGGTCTGGACCGTTTTGCCTGCCGGGAAAAGGTGGTGGAGGATCTGGAGCAGGCCGGCCTGCTGGAAAGTATAGAGGAATACCGGCATGGGGTGGGCCATTGTTACCGCTGCAATACAGTGGTTGAACCCACTCTGTCCGATCAGTGGTTCGTGGCGGTCAAGCCTCTGGCAGAGAAAGCCCTGCAGGCGGTAAAAGACGAAGAGATCAAGATCCATCCCAACTGGTGGTACAACACTTTTTACGAGTGGATGAACAATATCCGGGACTGGTGCATCTCCAGACAGATCTGGTGGGGCCACCAGATACCGGCCTGGACCTGTGAGAAGTGCGGCAGGCTTGTCGTCCGGGAAAACGACCCTGACTCCTGCCCGGATTGCGGCAGTCATCAGCTCGTCCAGGAAACCGATGTCCTGGACACCTGGTTTTCCTCTGCCCTCTGGCCTTTCTCTACCCTGGGGTGGCCTGATGATACCCGGGAACTGAAATTCTTCTATCCCACCTCCGTACTGATTACCAGTTTCGACATTCTGTTTTTCTGGGTCTGCCGGATGATGATGATGGGTATTCATTTCATGGGTGAGGTCCCCTTCCGGGACGTCTACCTTCATGCTCTGGTCCGGGATGCTGAAGGCAGAAAGATGAGCAAGTCCAAGGGCAATGTCATGGACCCCATCGAGCTGATGGATAAACACGGTGCTGACGCCCTGCGTTTCACCATGATCGCCTTTGCCGCCCAGGGCAGGGATGTTAAACTCTCCGAAGACAGAATAGAAGGCTACCGGCACTTCATTAACAAGATATGGAATGCGGCCCGCTTTTCCCTGATGAATCTGGAGAACTATAAGGGGCCCGCCGAACTAACTCAGGAACCGGAAAACCTGAGCCTGCCCCACCGCTGGATCCTGAGCCGGCTTAACCGAACTGTGGAGGAAGTTCACCAGGGTTTCGCCAATTTCCGGTTCAATGAGGCTGCTTCCGCTATGTACCAGTTCGTCTGGGGCGAGTTTTGCGACTGGTACCTGGAGATGATCAAGCCGGAACTATATGGCGAGAGCCGGGAAGACAAGGATAAGGCCGGTGAAGTACTCCTCCACGTTCTTCGCCAGACCTTGAAACTCCTTCACCCCATTATCCCCTTTATCACCGAAGAACTCTGGCAGGCCCTTCCCGGAACAGAGGGCAGCATTATGACCACCCCCTACCCGGAGGTGGTTCCGGCCTTTTCTTCTCCTGAGGTCGAAAAAGAGGCCTCATTGATCATGACTGTGACCAGCGGCGTCCGCAACATCAGAAGCGAAATGCAGATCCATCCCGGCAAGGCAGTGAGCGCCCTGGTCATCTGCCCGGATTCAGGGAAAAGGCGGATGATTGCCCGCCATGAACATATAGTAAAGGAATTGGCCCGGGTGGAAGATCTCGACCTCCTGGCTGAGGGCACCGCACCCAAAGGCTCAGCTTCATATATCGCGGAGGACATGGAGATCTTCGTTCCGCTGGAAGGCCTGATTGACGTGGCCGCGGAACTGGCCAAGCTGGACAGAGAAAAGGTCAAGACCGAAAAACAGCTGAAGCAGGCCCGCGGCAAACTTGAAAACGAGAAATTTCTGGCCAATGCCCCGGAGGATATCGTGGCCAAAGAGAAAGAAAAAGAGGCATCCCTGGCCGCCACCATGGCCAAACTTGAAGAGAGGTATAAGCGGCTCCAGGAGATAGATAACCCTTAAATACCTCACAATAACGGAACATCGGTACACTCGATCAGATAACAAGTGATAAAAATCAAGCTAACTTACTAATGAATGAAGAAGAAGGATTTGTAGAGGTCCCAGTAGACGGGATTCTCGACCTGCACACCTTTCAGCCCAAAGAAATCAAAGAGCTGGTTCCCCACTATCTTGAAACCTGCCATGAAAAAGGAATCTTTGAGGTTCGAATTATCCATGGCAAGGGCACCGGTACCCTGCGCCGCCTGGTCCATTCCCTGCTGGACAAAAATGACCGTGTGGCCGGTTACCGTCTGGCGGGACATGATTCCGGGAGTTGGGGAGCCACCCTGGTCGACCTGAAGCCCTGATGGCTGATAAATTCCCAACCCCGGCGGTCCACGGCCTGATGGTGATCTGCGCTGCTCTGGTCTCTACTTCTTTTGTAGTGGGCAAGGCTATCACCTATGGCCTGGATCCGGCCGCCCTCACCCTGGCCAGATTTATCGCCGCAGGACTTCTTTTCTCCCCTTATATCTTCTTTAAATACGGACTTAAACCGCCCTCGCCTAAAGACCTGGCCCGCTACGGAGCGGTAAGCCTGGCTATTACCACTTTCTTCTGGTGCATGTTCACTTCCCTGCGCTACACCTCATCTCTTAACACCAGTATCATCTATACTCTGGTTCCAGGCCTGGCCGGGATTTATGGGGCAGTACTTCTCAGGGAAAGACTGAGGCCCAGACGGGTGTTCGCCCTTCTCTTCTGCATGTTCGGTGCCCTGTGGGTGATCTTCCGGGGAAATATAGACCTGATGATGGCCCTGTCCTTTAATAAAGGAGATCTGATCTTTCTGGCCGGATGCTTAGCCATGGGGCTTTATACACCCCTGGTAAGGCTGCTCCACCGGGGCGAACCCATGCCGGTCATGACCTTCTGGGTCATGATCACCGGTTCGGTCTGGCTTCTGATCCTTACCGGTCCCAAGCTCCTTACCATAGACTGGCCTGCAGTGGAGCCCGTGATCTGGGCCGGAATTATCTATCTGGCTGTATTTACCACCATCATCACCTTCTTTCTAACCCAGTTCTCCACCATCCATATCGGTCCCACCCGGGTTATGGCCTACAGTTACCTCTATCCCCTCCTGGTTATCATTATGGAATGGTCTCTGGGCCACGGCCTACCTCCCTTATCCACCCTTCCCGGGGTGGTGATAGTCCTGGCAGCCATGCCTGTTCTGCAGAGAGGCGGAAGTTGACTTATTATTTCCACTTCTTAACAAGCCCGGCCTGCACAAGAAAGTTTTATAAAATTTCTTTCAATCCAGATTGAGGAAGGGATTCAGATTACAATCATATATAGGATAATAAATATAGTTAATGAAAATCTACTTTATAACTCCAAGCTATTTCCACATAATAGCTGTTATCTTAATTGTATAATATACAAAAGCTATAGAATAGGAGGGAATCATCATGGCCCACTTCCAGGAGAAAAGAAAATATGATCGCCATTCTCATGAAGCGCCTGTCATGATTTACACAAAAGACAACCCTGAAATGTCTTATTACGGCCAGACATACGACTACAGCAAAAAGGGAATGTACCTGGAGACGGACGCTGACCTTAAAGCCGGTAAATACTATGTAATTAAAATACTGAGCTATTATGATGATGAGAAGGGACCTGAACCTTACATAGAACATTGCGGGACCGTACGCTGGACCCAGCAGAATAAACAGCAGGACACTGACAACAGCGGTATAAGTTACTGTTACGGATATGGTATGGAATGTCTGTAAGTCCTGCGCTGATGATATAATTGTAATCCATTATGGAACAAAAAACCGCAGGCGAAGGGCATTGCTAACCACTGATACCGAGCTAAGTGCCATGGCCCCGCCGGCGATCATAGGGTTAAGAGTAGGGCCGCCGAAAATATAAAGAACCCCGGCGGCAATCGGGATCCCGATTACATTATAGGCAAAGGCCCAGAAAAGATTCTGCTTGATGTTACGCATGGTGGCGCGGCTCAAGGCCAGAGCTGAAAGCACCCCATCGAGTTCCCCTTTCATGAGCACGATGTCCCCGGATTCTATGGCTACATCGATTCCGGTTCCCATGGCAATTCCCAAGTCTGCCCTGGCAAGAGCCGGGGCGTCATTAATGCCGTCCCCTACCATGGCCACCCGGTGGCCCAAATTCTGGAGTTCAGCCACCTTGTCAGCCTTGCGCTCGGGCATCACCTGGGCAAAAACCTGGTCAATCCCGGCCTGCCGGGCCACAGCCCGGGCGGTACGTTCATTGTCGCCGGTGAGCATATAGATTTCAATCCCCAGCTTTTTAAGCTCGGAA
The DNA here is from genome assembly GCA_046537975.1 of Desulfurivibrionaceae bacterium. Taxonomy (GTDB): domain Bacteria; phylum Desulfobacterota; class Desulfobulbia; order Desulfobulbales; family SURF-16; genus JAWLDV01. The sequence goes on along the minus strand of JBKHJR010000051.1, from coordinate 13,624 downwards.
ACGATCCGGGCAGCCTCGGGCTTGATCTGATCAGCGACAGCGAGCAATGCTGTCAGTTCGCCGTCAACTGCCACATAAAGAGCGGTTTTACCGGTATCGGCATATTCCTCCGCCGTCCGCTCCATTTCGGGATTATCGAGTCCCTGAACTTTATTATCAATCATCAGCTCCCTGTTGCCCAGGAGCAGTTTACGGCCGCTGACTTCCGCCCTGACACCCCGGCCGGCAAGGGCTTCGAAAGATTCCGGATCAGAAAGGTTGAGCCCCTGGTCTCTGGCCCGTTTAACAACGGCCTCGGCCAGAGGATGCTCCGAGGCGCTTTCAGCACTGGCCACCAGGGTCATAATCTCACTTTCAGTTTCGTCTGCTGATGAAACCATTTTAAAATCGGTCAGCCCCGGTTTACCGTAAGTAAGGGTGCCGGTCTTGTCGAAAATCAGGGCCCCCACATTCTTGGTCATTTCCAGGGACTGGCCGGACTTGATCAGGACCCCGAGTTGAGCCCCGCGGCCGGTGCCCACCATAATAGAGGTAGGGGTGGCCAGGCCCATGGCACAGGGGCAGGCGATTACCAGAACGGCGATAAAGATACGCAGGGCAAAGCTGAACTCGGCATCTCCCAAAAAATACCAGGCAAACCCTGACAGAATGGCGACAATCATCACCGCAGGTACAAAATAGAAACTGATACGGTCGGCAAGATTGGCTATGGGGGCCTTGGAACCCTGGGCCTCTCGCACCAGACGGATTATCCGGGACAGGGTGGTATCCTGGCCCACCCGCTCGGCTTTTATACGCAGAACCCCTTGCTTGTTGATGGTGGCCCCTACTACCTTGTCACCATCTTCTTTGACAACAGGAAGGCTTTCACCGGTCAGCATGGACTCATCAACACTGGAATGGCCACCAACCACTACTCCATCCACCGGGATCTTTTCCCCCGGGCGGACCAGAAGCAGGTCACCGGTTTCGATCTCCTCCACCGGGACCCTCTTCTGCTCTCCGTCCTGGATCAGGGTCGCATCTTCAGGCGCCAGTTCCATAAGTTGACGGATGGCATCCGAGGTATGGGCTTTGGAACGGGCTTCCAGAAACTTGCCCAGCGAAACCAGGGCGATAAGCACCCCCGCTGATTCAAAATAGAGATCCCTGGCCCGGGCCAGGGGATTGATGCCCAGAGAGATCTCCAACAGGTTCCAGGTGGAGTATATAAAAGCGGCACCGGTTCCCACCGCTATCAGGGAATCCATATTGGGAGCTCGGCGCCAGAGGCTTGGAAAGCCGACCAGATAAAAATTACGGCCGCTCCACATAATGGGCAGAACCAGCAGGAACTGAATCAGGGCATAGTTGAGGGGCCGGTAATGTGGATCAATTACACGGGGAAGCGCCAAACCTACCATATCGCCCATGGAGATAACCAGCAACAGAGCGGCGAGAATAAGGGCTGGAATGAGCCGCTGTTTCATTGCCGCAAGCCGGGCCGACATCTCTTCCTGCTGGAGAGCCGCCGCTGACATACCCGGAGCTGTAGCTGCCTTGGCCTCAAAACCGAGACCATCAATCATTTCCCGAATCTGCCGTGGGCTGACCTGCTCAGGGTCATAGCGCACCAGCGCCGATTCAGCGGCCAGATTCACCTCTGCTGATAAGACCCCTGCCATGCCGCCTGCCATACGTTCAACCCGGGCGGCACAAGAGGCACAGGTCATGCCCTTGACTTCGAGCTGAAGGTCCATTTCCTCCCGGGGCTTGACCAGTTCGAAACCGAGATCCTTCACCATGTCGGCTATCCGGTCTAGATCTATCAGGTCCGGGTTCCATTCCACCTCCATGTTTTCAGCAGCGAAGTTAACCTCTGCTTTTTTTATACCCGGCTCCCCGGCAAGCACCCTCTCGATACGACTCGAACAGGCCGCACAGTGCATGCCCCGGATTCTGACCTGCTTCTTCCGATTTCCACTATCTTCTGTCTGCATCATTATACCGTCAGCCTCTCCGAGCTCATGATTGACCACTTTTGGTTCATGGTTGCTTAACTGTCTGATCTTGGTTAAAGATGAATAAGATTACATTATTTTTTAATCAACTTAAAATCATAATTTTCACAGGGAGAAAAAGCAATGCCTGCCATCAAAGTAAAAGGAATGAGCTGCCAGCATTGTGTAGCCTCGGTAACCAGAGCACTCAATGAAATCGACGGGATCAGGAACGTAACTGTTGACCTTGATAAAGGCGAAGTATCTTACGATGAAGACAAACCGGTTGACCCGGAAAAAGTAAAGGAGGCAATAAACAAAATCGGCTTTGAGGCCGGATAAGCCGCAATTAAAAGACTTCCCTGCCGGCTTTCCATTCAGCCAGCCAATCCGAAAGAAAAATTAAATTAAAATAAGGGAGCAGTACAAATGTACCCAGAACTGACCGGAAAAACAGCCTTGGTAACCGGAGCTGTACGGGGATTCGGCGAAAGTATTGCCCGACGCCTTGCCTCGGAAGGAACAACGGTTGTGGTGAATTACCGCCGGAGCAAAAGTGAGGCCCAGGCCGTAGCATCTGAAATAAATGAGGGCGGCGGCCGGGCAGTGACCATGAGGGCCGACGTTGCCAAACCTGCTGCCCTGGACAGGATGTTTGAACGGATCGGTTCTGAACTGGGCGGTCTGGATATCCTGGTCGCCAACGCCGCCTTCGGTGTCCCCGGCACACTTATGGACGCCACTGACAAGCACTGGCAGGTCACCATGTCAGCCTCGGCCTGGTCCCTGATTGAACTGGCCCAACGGGCTGTTCCCCTGATGCCTGAGGGAAGGGGACGAATCATAAGTATCACTTCCGAGGGCGGCCAAAAGGTTATTCCCGGTTACGGTGTAGTAGGTCCGGCCAAAGCCGCCCTGGAATCCATTACCCGGGGGCTTGCCTGCGAACTGGGTCCGAAAGGCATTACTGTCAACGGTGTCTGTCCGGGTCTGGCCGACACCAAAAGTTCCCGTTCGATTGCCGAATTCGACGAGGTCCTGGAACATGCCCGGGAACAAACTCCAAAAGGTAGAGTGGTTAATGCCGAAGATGTCGCCAAGACCGTGGCTTTCCTGGCCTCGGATCAGGCCTCGATGATATTGGGCCAGTTTCTGGTGGTAGACGGCGGCCGGAGTATTGTGGGTTAGTCTGACGAGCCTGACAAGTGATGGGCAGCCGCACTCTCCGCAACCCGCCGCGTCCTGGACAGTTACGATATCTTCTCTCTACGGTAGCGGCACGGATTCATCATTACTTGAGTCTTTTTATGGATCAAAAAACAATCACCGGGACTCTGCGGCAGGCAAAGCGGTGGAGATATCTCTGGCCAGGGCGGCAAGACTCCGGGAAGCCGCAGCGACATAAGCATCATAATCCTCTTCTTCCAGGGGCTCCCTCCTGCTGAATCGTTTTCTGGTCAGAATCCCGCCTTTCCGGTCATCACTCAGAGTCCAGATAATTTCGCAATCAAACCCTTTTTTCAGGCCGCCGCTGAACTCCACCACCTCCAGCTCCACCTGATATCGGACTTCACCATAACGGGGATCGGGGTAGACCTCCACCCGATCCGTATCCAGCAGTATAGAGAGGTTGCGGGCTAGGGAAAATGCCATCATCTCCTCCAAGGGAGCAGCCCAAACCCGGGTCTGGGAGACCCGGAGCCGGTAGTCCCCGGTCCTAACTGCAATCCCGGCCCGCTTCAGCTCCGGAGTCAGTTTAACCGGGCCCACCGCGATAAACTCCCCGCTGGAAAGCTTCAGTTCTTTGGGAAGAGGGGCTCCGGACTCACTTACCGCCGCCCCCAGATAATAGTGTTCAACCGGGTGGCCCCCTCCCAGACAACCACCACAGAGCAGGGCCAGGATAACTGCGGCCGGACTGAATGAAAACTCTTTCAAAAACCTTTTCATTTCTCTTCCTTCTTTCGGGGTCCATAAAGCAGGACATCAGGATTGCGCTGCAGAAGATCGGCCAGGGCGTTTACCGACTCTGCGGCCTTACCTACTTCATGAAGGGTATTGTTCAACTCATAGGATAGTCTGGAATTTTTTTCGGTCATCTTTTGAATGTTTGCCGAAGCCTCGGTAAATTTCGACGCCGCCCTGTCTATCCGGTCGAGAGTGTTGCGCAGATCAGTGGAAACCAGACCCAGCTCATTTTCCCCTTCTTTCAGAGTCTTGTTTAACTGATTGGTCAGACGGTTGAAATCATCAGTCAGAGTCCGGAGGTCCTCCACTATAAGGGGGAGATTACGGTCGGTGTTGACAATCAGGTTGTCCAGATGCTCAAAGGTCTTGGAAAAATTGCTGACCAACTTCCTGGTATTATCCGAGGTTAAAAAGCTGTTAAGATTATCCAGGGCATCTACAGCCCTGTTTATCAGGGATTCCAGTTCCAGATTGGCCAGGGCGGTGGTAAGCTGTTCCATCTTGGAAGGCAGGGTGGGAATCTCGATATAATCACTTTCAGTACCCGTAAAACGGGTTTCTAATTCCGGATAAAAATCAAGGTCGATGTAGAGCTGACCCGTCACCAGACTTTGCATCTTCAGTTTGGCCCTCAGGCCCCTGTCTATCATATCCTGCAGGAAACGTTTTTCCACGGCTTTGTCCGAACCCTTATAAGTCGGCTGCCCTCCCAAGATGTCCTTGTTAATGTCTACATATACCGGAGTCCGGTAATCCTTGCCCCGGGGGTCAAAAGTGATGGCAATATCGGCAACCTGGCCTATCTTAATGCCCCGATAAGTAACCGGAGCTCCTTCACTCAAACCATGCAGAGAACCCTGAAAGTAGAGGATATATCTGCTCCTATCTTTATCAAAGGAAATATTACCCAGGATGATTACAGTAGCAGTCAGAATAACCGCCGCCCCTATGACGAAAAAGCCTATAACAGCTGGACTTCCCTTCTGGCTCATAACAAGCTAACCTCACGTCTGCCGGTACCCCGGGAGAGAAAATCAATCAGGCTGGGATGATCGGATTCACGCAGGAGTGTCCGGGGCTCCCCCACTGCCAGCATGGTTTTGCTGCCGCTGTCCAGAAAGACAGAGTTGGTGGCCACGGTATAAATGGAGGCCAGTTCATGGCTTACCATAACCACGGTGGCCCCCAGACTGTCCCGGATCTCCAGAATAAGTTCATCAAGCCTTCTGGCAGTCAAGGGGTCCAGACCGGCGGAAGGCTCATCAAAAAAAAGAAACTCCGGGTCCAGGGCTATAGCTCGGGCCAGGGCCGCCCTTTTCCGCATACCGCCGGAGATCTGGGCCGGATAAAAATCTTCAAAGCCGCTCAAGCCGACCAGACTCAGTTTAAAGCGGGCCAGATCAGCAATCATCTCCGGGGAAAGGGAGGTATGATAAGAAAGAGGCAGAGATATATTTTCAGATAGAGTCATGGAACTCCACAGGGCCCCGGTCTGATAGAGCACCCCCATCCTCCTCAGAAAACGTTCCTGCTCTTTTCCAGGCATATTGCTGAGGTCAACACCCTGATAAAGAACCCTTCCCCGGGCAGGAGTCTGCAGGCCTATAAGATGCCGCAGCAGGGTGGACTTGCCGCAGCCGCTTCCCCCCATAATGACAAAGATATCCCCCGCCCGGACCTGAAACGAGATATCCTGCTGGATTATCGTGTCATCATAGGCCATAGTCAGACCATCGGCTTCTATGACTACCTGTTCTTCGGTCATTAATCCAAATTAGTAGGAGGTTTCAACTGCATCCGAGACCTTTATAGTCTTGACAGTAGCCTAAGTATATCAGGCTGATCTGCCAAGCACCTTCAAAATATCTCCCCCTTTTTCTCTCAATCACAGTATATTAAAAAGGACCACCATTAGGGAATCGGCAACAACGATAAGAACAATAGCCGTCACCACGGCCGAGGTGGCAGCCTGGCCAACTGCCGCAGCACTGCGGCCGCATTTTATCCCGTAAAAACAGCCGGAAAAACTTACCAAAAAGGCATAAACCAAACTCTTGAACACTCCTTCCCCGAACTGCCCCAGTCTCAAGAACTCCCTGGTCTGAATAAAGTATTCGGTCAGAGAGAGATCCAGCATTCCCACCCCGATCAGGGCACCTCCCATAATGCCGACAAAATCGGCGTAAATACAGAGTAAAGGCAGCATAAGTATCAGGGCCGTCATCCGGGGAATAACCAGAAAGGCAAGGGGGGATATACCCATGGTCCTGAGGGCGTCGATCTCTTCATTTACCTGCATGGTTCCCAGCTGGGCAGCATAAGAGGCACCTGTGCGTCCGGCCATGATAACCCCGGTGATCATGGCCCCCATCTCCAGAAGCATGGCTATACCAACCAGATTTGCCACATAGATCTGGGCTCCGAACATTTCCAGCTGAATGGCGCCGACAAAGGCCAGAATAACCCCCACCAGGAGAGAGATCAAAGTTATGATAGGCAGGGCATTGGCCCCACAGTCCTGGATAAAGTACAGCAGATCCCGGGCCCGGAAATAGGTCCGACCCAGCAAAAGTCGAAAAAAGTCACGGAACAACTCTACCCCGAAGACTGCCATCTCACCGGCCTGGCTGAACCGGGTCAGGGTGTAACTGCCCAGGAGGTTAACCAGGTCAGCAACCTCGCTTATCTCTTCCCCGCCTTTTTCCCTGTTTTCTTCAGCCAGCCGGAAGAGCTTACGGGCTCCGGACGGAAGTCCGGCAAGATCAACCTCTATTCCCTGTTTTTCCAGAGCCGGCAGAAACCGGGTCAGGAAAACAAGGAGTGAAGAGTCCCAGGCTTCCAGGGAAGAGGATTCAAAAGAGACTTTTTCAGTATCATCCTTCAGGTTGGCAAGGGCAGGGGCTGTATCAGGGATCTCCTCAGCCACTGTCCAGCTGCCCCTTAAAGAGAACTGAATAACTCCAGCTGCAGGCCGGAATACGGTATAATCTGGCGACTCACTCAAGGTATTCTTTTATTTCCTGATATTCTTGACCCTGTACCAGTAATTGAAAAGAGCCTTCCTCACCTGGGGATCAGGGATGGAATCGAGCCTCTTTTTGAACTCCTCCAGCTCCTCTTTGGCCGGCACCTTGCTCTTTTCTGATTTCTCCGGCGCCTCCGGGCTCCCTTCAAAACAGATCATATTGGAGTTCACCTGAAAACGCAGATCACTGAAGCCAGGGCCTGTCAGCCTTTCATTGATTTTTTCCAGAAAAAGGACCTTCTGCATATAGAGCTGCTGCATCCACATGGAATCGACCACGGAAATCCAGAGGACGTTTCCCCGGATAAGATGGGGCCTGGCCCAACAAGCCACATCATCTCCAACTATTTCCGGCCAGAAAGTAAAAACCCGATGCAGATCAAGTTTGTGCGACCATTTTTTCCGGCCTATAATACCGGCTAACAGAGAACTGATGGGTTCCGGTTTCTTCATTGGCTCCTATTCCTGATAATTTACTTTAGACAGCAAACCATTCCAGCCGGTCCAGAGCTCTGACCCGGGCGGCGGGATAAATTCCCTCCCAGTCTCCGTCCTTGATTTTTTTCATTACGTCCTTCTTCTGCTCTCCGGTAATCAGAAAACATATCCGCGAACTTCGGGCAAGTCCGGCCAGGGTCAAGGTTACTCTGGGCACCGGCGGCTGACCGGCCGATTCTGCCACTGCCCTCACCAGGCCTGTTTCATCATCCAGGACAGGGTGACCAGGGAAGAGGGAGGCAATATGACCATCCTCGCCCATACCCAGGAGGGTAAAATCAAAGAGCGGTCTGCTGCCGGCTGCATACTTTCGGAGCATTTCGTCATATTTTCGGGCGGCCTCCCGTACCGTAGATTCCCAGACCGGGACCTGATGTATATTTTCCGCCACAAACGGTGCCTTGCTCAACAGAGTCCGGGAGGCAAGATAGAAATTGCTGTTTTTTTGATACGGGGGCAGAAAACGCTCGTCGCTCCAGAAAATATGGATATTCTGCCAAGGGATCCCGGGATTACCGGCTTCAGTGGCCAGCATTTCATAAAGCCGGACCGGGGTGCTTCCCCCGGCCAGAACCAGGCGGAAATCGCCGTAGCTCTTCACAGTCCGGACCGCTTCCATAAGCACCTCTCTGCAGAGAGACTGGCTCGCCTCTTCCAGACTGTCAAAGTAATATGTGTCAGCCTCAGTTGATTTCATTGCCAAGTATCTTCTCCATCCAGGGCAGGCTCTCCTCCGGTCCCCAACTTCCTGAAGTATAAGAATGAAGAAATCTGCCCCCCTGGGAGCAGATTTCGCACTCTTCCAGCACAGGATCCAGGAATCTCCAGGTCTGCTCCACCCCGTCCTGACGCCAGAACAGCATGTGGAGACCTTCCAGACAGTCATAGAGAACCCGGGCATAACCATCCAGCAGAGAAGATTTGTTACCGTAGGAAAAATCCATGGTTACCGTCTGCATACAGGCCTTACGGCCGGGTTTTTTGGCCTGGAAAGTCAGAGTAATCTCTTCATCGGGATAGATGCTCAGGGTCAGGCGGTTAGCCGGGACCTTTTCGCCCAGCAGATATCTGAACATGGAAAGGGGCACCTCCCGGAACTGGATTACGATCCTGGTATCCTTGCGGGCCAGCCTCTTGCCGGAGGCTATATAAAAAGGGACGCTGCGCCAGCGCCAGTTGTCTATAAAAAGCCGAAGCATAGCAAAGGTAGGGGTTCGGGAATCCCCTGCCACCCCTTTCTCCTGCCGGTATGCAGGCAGGCTGCCGTCCACCGGCGCAGCATACTGCCCCAGGATGAGATTTTCCTCAGGAGAAACCTCAGTGAAGGGCTTAAGGGAACGGAAAACCTTTACCTTTTCATCCTGGACCCGGTCCGCTTCAAAAATCGAGGGTGGTTCCATGGCGGTCAGAGCCAGGAGCTGCATGAGATGATTCTGGAACATATCCCTGATTATACCGGCCTCTTCATAATAGCCAGCGCGATGTCCAACTCCAACTTCTTCCGCGGCAACTATTCCTACGTAATCAATAAAACTCCGGTCCCAGACCGGCTCAAAAATGGCATTGGCAAAACGAAACATAAGGATATTCTGGACCGTTTCCTTGGCCAGGTAGTGATCGATTCGGAAAATCTGCCACTCCGCAAAATTTTCATGCAGTTTACTGTTAAGTTCCGTACTGCTCTTCAGGTCCCTGCCAAAAGGCTTCTCCACCACCAGTCTGGTCCAGCCCCTGCCCTCTTCATATTCGGCATTGAGTCCCGCAGAACCCAGCATAGCAGAGATAGGGGCATAAAGAGATGGTGGTACTGCGAGATAAAAGAGAATATTACCGCCAGTCCCCAGTTTGCTGTCCAGCCCTCGCAAATAATCGGCCAGCTCACGGGCCGACTGCCCATCCCGGTAATCAGCCTCCCGGTAATAGAGCCTGCCGGCAAACTCCCCCCACCTGTCATGGTCCGGATCCACTTCCGCAGTTAGATGATCATGTAGATGATTCCGGAACTGTTCATCATTCCAGGATGTACGGCTGCAGCCCACAATAGCTGCCGGTTCAGGCAGCTTATCTGCCAGGTGGAGATGATAGAGGGCGGGAACAAGCTTTCGGGCGGTCAGATCACCCGAAGCTCCGAAAATTACAATTAGACAGGGAGCCAGGTCAGAACCTGAGCTGTCACTGCATAAATTCTGCTCTTCTTCCGGAGAGTCGCTTTCCCGGCTTGTCATAAGATTCCCCCCCTCAGGTTTCATCATTGCTGACCACGGGATGCCCGCCGAACTCACGGCGCAGGGCGGCAAGGACCCGGTTGGCGAAGTCGGCCTGGCCCCGTGAGCTGAAACGCTGAAAAAGCGAGGAGGAGATAACCGGTACCGGGACCCCCTTTTCCACCGCCTCCTGCACAGTCCAGCGACCTTCCCCGGAATCATCCACATAACCGAATAGCTCGGTCAAACCAGGATCTTCGCTGAAGGCATCTTCCAGGAGTTCCAGTAGCCAGGAGCGGATGACACTACCCCGGTTCCAGAGCCTGGAAACCCTGGCAAAATCCAGATGATCCCTGTATTCGGAAGACTCCAGCAGGGAAAAACCTTCGGCATAGGCCCCCATCATACCGTACTCAATGCCGTTGTGCACCATTTTGACGAAGTGCCCTGCGCCGGTGGGACCGCAGTAGAGATATCCTTCGGGAGGGGCCAGTACCTTAAGGATCGGTTCCGTCTCCAAAAAAACCTTCTTTTCACCACCGACCATCAGACAGTATCCCTCTTCCAGGCCCCAGACACCACCACTGACCCCGACGTCAAGATAGTGAATACCCGACTCTGCCAACAGATCAACCCGTTTTTTATCATCCCGGAAATTGCTATTGGCCCCGTCAATGACAATGCCGCCTTCGGGCATAAGGGATTTGAGGTGGCCCAGATACTCATCCACAACCTCACCGGCCGGGAGCATCAGCCAGACGATTCCGGGGGAGGGCAGCTTTTCCAGGAGTTCTTCCAGGGAACGGGCCGGTTCAGCTCCTTCCCGGGCCAGGGACTCAGCCCTGCCAAAGGTACGGTTGAACACCACCACTTCACAGCCTCCCTGCAGAAGCCTCCTGGCCATATTCATTCCCATCCTGCCCAGGCCAACCATACCGATCTTCATGCGACTCTCCTCGGAAAAATATCCTGCCGGTTACATGCAGATAAATTTGTAAGTGTCAACAAACTACAGAAAAACGTGCCGATTTGTATAACCCGTAAAGCTGGACCTTTACATTTGGTTAAAACCATTATTGAAATTTTAGCCAATCACCACCCGGTTGCCAAGAAAGATTTAAGGCCTGCCGCTCATTTATTCTCCTTGCCTTTCTCAAGATCCTTTCTGGAGGCCAGACAGCGCAGTCTTCCTTTACTTGCCGCCTGAAAACACTTGTTGCAGGATATACAGCGGGCCGGCTTCCCGTCTCCGGAGGCCCACCTGTTCACCAGATCCGGTTCCAGGATCAGGGGCCGGGACAGGCTGAAATACCTGGCAGCCCTCTTCTGATAAATGTCCCTGATAATCCCGGGGGAGCGAAGACCGCCTACCAGGGCGGCCCGGGCTTGAACAGAGGGGGGCAGTCTTTCCAGAAACTCCCGGAAGTAGGCCTCCTTGTCCGGGCTGTCGATCCCGGTTCGCACCGGAGACAGTTCCTGGGCGGCAGCCACTCCTCCCGAGAGTTCAATAAGATCCATACCTTTTTCCGCCAGGCTGGAACAAACCCACATAGAATCTTCAAAAGTCAGTCCTTCCCCGTCAAAATCGGCACAGTTGATCTTGATCATCACCGGCAGCCGGTCTTCCACTTCCCTTTTTACTGCCTCGAAAACCTCAAAAACAATATGGGCGCGGTTCTCTATGGGACCGCCGTAACCATCCCTGCGCCGGTTAGAATAGGGGGAAAGGAACTGGGAAAGGAGAAAGCCATGGGCCGCATGAACCTCAACAGCGTCAAACCCTGATTCCTTGGCTCTTCCTGCAGCCTCGGCGAATTCCTGGACCACTATTCTGATATCTTCACCTGTCATGGCCTTCGGCATATTGCCGCTGGCTCTCTCCTCCACCTCGGAAGGGGCCCAGGGAGTGAAACCTGAATCAAAACTTCTCTGGGAGCCGGCATGGGCCAGCTGGACTCCGATCTTGCCTCCGTCGGCATGCACCGCCTCCGTCATCTTCTTGAGGCCTGGTATAAGCTGATCATCGTATATCCCCAACTGTCCGGCATTAGCCTGCCCCCTTTTACTGACATAAGCGTGTCCGGTGAGGATTAGGCCTACCCCGCCCTTGGCAAGATCTCTATAAAGATCGATCAGTTCTTCTGTTACCCGGCCATCTTCTCCAGCCATGCCCTCCCAGGTAGAAGACCTGATAAAGCGGTTTTTCAGGCTGATATCACCTATACCGGACTCTTTAAAAAGTTCCTCCATTCTTACCTCCTCATCTTAATATTCTCACAGGCCGGTATAAACCTCACGGTCACGAAGATCCGCCTCCTGTAATTTATCTGTGGAGCACTACCGCCGCCTGGGCCCCGCTGAGCAGAGCATCAACTATGGCTTCCTGCTTTAACTTGTACCCTGTTACTCATCCAATCAATAATTTATTCCATATTTTTCCCTTTATATAAAAATATTATTTTAATCTCCTCTACCATGCAAGAGCGCGTTATCAGTCAAACGCCGTTTCCCTAATAATAAAAACCTATCTCGGACGGAGACCATTAATAATCTCGTCTTAAACCGGCAGTCTCCATTGACAATAAACACATGTGACAAATAAACACATGTGACTTTTTTAACATATACAAACTGTTTTTATCCGGCCCACGTCTCTATTAAAAAAATACTTAAAATCAACTTGTTATAACCAAATTACATTTTCTACTTTTCTGGCATAAAGAATGCAAACACATTTCTAAACTGATAATAACAAGAATATTATCTTAATTTAATTAGTTCAAATGGAGGATAGTAGCATGTTAGCAAAAAACGTACTCAGAAACACCTTAACCTGGAAATCTCTCTCTCTGCTCAGCGGTCTTTGTCTTCTGGTCGCTGCTCCGGCGGTAGGCGCCCAGGAATATGGTGAGCAGGGGCAGCAGCAGGGACAGCAGCAGGGGCAGCAGGGACAGCAGGGACAGCAGCAGGGGCAGCAGGGGCAGCAGTACAATAGCCCACAACAAAGCCAGCAGCAGCAGGATTTCAGCGACAAGAAACTGAAAAATTTCGCCAAGGCAAAATCCAAGGTCGATGAGATTAGGAACGAATATTCCCAAGAGTTGAGAGAGGTAGATGATGACGAAAAAGCCCGGGAACTTCAGAAAAAATACGGCGAACAAACTGTTGAATCCATAAAGGATGAAGGCCTGAGCATTGCAGAATACAATGAAATCAGCCAGGCTATGCAGGGTGATCCTGAACTGCGGGAAAAGATAGAGTCTCTTGCTGATTAAAAATAATTCAGGCAATTATACCTTAACCACTTTCCACGATCAAAAGAGGTGATATTATGTTGAAAAAATTTCTATGCGGACTGGCCGTTTTTATGATGATGGGTTTTAGTATGGGGTGTGAATCACCGGAACAACCTGGTGATGTCGGACAGCAACAAGAAGGACAGCAACAAGGACAGCAACAACCTGATACTCCTTCTCAGGAGCAACCTGGTGAATAGAATTCTTCCGGCGGCTACAATTAACCCACCATATAATTAAAACCTTCCAGCCAGACAGCGGGTCATCTGAAAGATAGAATCTTGTCAGGCGACCCGCTTTTTTATTATCCTCCTCCTTCAAAGAAACAGACTTTCATATTTCCGGTCGGTCTTCCCCTCCCTCCTGAACCATTGACAGATCTGACTACTTAAGGTACTAAGTCCGGACCTGATATATGTTTCAGAACAGGTTCTTTAACTTTGATATTTAATTTTTCATGGAGGATGGAAAACCATGGGTTTTCGCTGCGGCATAGCCGGCCTGCCCAACGTGGGTAAATCAACAATATTTAACGCCCTGACTGCTGCCGGGATCGAATCGGCAAACTACCCTTTCTGTACCATTGAACCGAACGTAGGCATGGTACCTGTTCCCGATCCGCGACTGGACAGATTGGCCGAGCTGGTCAAGACC
>JBKHJR010000093.1:0-5565 GCA_046537975.1 Desulfurivibrionaceae bacterium | reverse complement strand
GGGTACGACTCGGACAGCTCGGCAGGATAATAAAATTTTTTCAGAAAGAGCAGGTTGAAGAAACTGTCTTTCTGGGAACTATTACCAAGACCCGGATATTCAGGGATATTCTGCCGGACTGGAAGGGACTTACTCTCTGGAACAAGATTGATAAAAGACATGACGATTCCATCCTGCGGGCCCTGGCTGACGAGATGGAAAAAGAGGGGATTAAAGTTATTGATTCCACTCTCTATCTCAAGGATCTTCTTTTCCCGTCCGGTTTTCTTACCTCGGCTAAACCGAACAAAGAACAGATTGCGGATATCCGTTTTGGCTGGGAGATGGCCCGGGAGATAGGGCGTCTGGATATAGGCCAGTGCGTGGTGGTAAGGGATCGTACAGTTCTTGCTGTGGAGGCTATTGAAGGCACTGATGAGACCATTAAAAGGGGAGGGGAGCTGGGCAGTGAAAAGGCGGTAGTGGTGAAAGTCAAAAAACCTGATCAGGATTTTCGTTTTGATCTGCCTTCCATCGGTCCCAGAACCATAGAGATAATGAAAGAAGTCAAAGCTGCTGTTCTGGCGGTTGAAGCCGGACAGGCTCTCCTGTTTGACAGCAGTACTTTTATTGAACTGGCTGAGCAGGCTGGTATAATTGTAATAGGTTTAAATGATAAAGAGTTCAATCTTAAGCCTTAGACCTTTGTTATGCAGGTAATGATTCTGGCTGCAGGATTGGGAACCAGGCTGCGGCCGTACTCCCTGATAAGACCCAAGCCTCTCTTCCCGGTTCTTGATCAGCCCTTATTGCTGCGTATAATAAGCCATGTAAAACAGTACGGTGCTGATAAGATCCTGGTTAACTGTCACCATCTCGGTAAACAGGTAGTCTCTGCTCTCACCGGCCAGGAAGATGTCAGGATTCAGGAGGAACCGGAGATACTGGGTACAGGAGGAGCTCTCCGCAAGGCCCTTTCTTTTCTGGATGACAGACCGATTCTCGTTGTCAATGGAGATATCTACCACACCATTGATCTGGCCTGGGCCTACGAAGAGCATCTTGCCTCTGGAGCTGATGCCACCCTTGTCCTGCAGCATTATCCCAGATTTAACAACGTAACCCTTTATCCTGACGGCAGGATTTCAGGAATAAGAAATAAACTCCGTGATGAACCTGAGATGGCTTTTACCGGTATTCAGGTAATTAATCCCGATTTGCTCAGCTATTTGCCTGAAGGAAATTATGCCGATATTCTGGATTGTTATCAGCATTGGCTGGACAAAGGGGCTTATTTGAGAGGATTACTGAGCCGGGGGCATTTCTGGACAGATCTGGGAACTCCTGATGACTATCTGGGCCTGCACGACAGACTGCTTCAGGTTGTCTGCCTCAATAGAAATATAAGGCTTTTCAGGGGAAAGGAGGTTAGTCTGTCCCCTGATGTTACTCTGCGGGATTGGGTAGTTATAGGATCCGGCGCTCAAATAAGAGGAGGATCTCATCTGGAAAGGGTGGTGATCTGGGATGGTGCTGTGGTTGACGAGAAGAGTGTTATGAAGGATGAAATTGTTACAGGCGAGGTTACAGAACCAACTGAAGATCGTTAACCGCCTGTTGGCCCGGTCAGGCTTCACCGGAAAGGTGATGCCGGAAGACTTGACAATAATAAAGGGAGACGGGTCCGACCGTATATTCTACCGGATCCGTCTGGCTGAGGGAGATACGCCTGCTGTTATTGCCGCCTTTCCGGGATCAAAAGCTGCTAAAGATCTCAGTGAGGCCAGGGCTGGTTGCCTGATCGGCAAGCATCTGTACGGACAGGGGGTTCCTGTTCCGGAAACCCTGGCCTGTGACGGAGATCATGGAGTTCTTCTTTTGGAGGACTGCGGCGACCTCAATCTCCACCAGGTTGTCAGCCAAAACCCCTCTCCCCGGGACATTGACCGGCTTTATTACAGGACCATAGACGGGCTTATCCTTCTGCAGATCGAAGGCAGAAAAGGATTTGATCGCAGTTTCTGCTGGGACAGCGTCAGGTATGATATGGACCTGATGCTTGAAAAAGAATCAGGTTATTTCCTCTCAGCTTTCTGCCATGATTATCTTGGCATTATTCCGGATGATCCCGGTATCTTTGTTGAATTCCAGAAACTGGCGCGCCGGGCCTCCAGGCTGCCCAATAATTACCTTCTGCATCGTGATTTCCAGTCCCGCAATCTTCTTGTTCAAAAGGATGAGGTCCGGATCATCGATTTCCAGGGCGCCCGTTTCGGACCTCTGGGGTACGATATTGCTTCCCTTCTGATAGATCCTTATGTTGGTCTTACCAGGGAGCAGGAAGACAGGTATCTGGAATACTATATATCTGAAGTTGAGGCCGGGACAGCCGTTAATCGGGATGAATTCAGGGAGGGCTACTATCTACTGACTCTCCAGCGCAGTCTGCAGATTCTCGGGGCTTTCGCTTATCTTTCCCAGATCAAGAAAAAAGAGTTTTTTCAAGCATATATCAATCCAGCCCTGGATAAATTAAACCAGCTTCTGCAAAGTAACAGGGGTAGGGACTATCCTTGTTTCCGCAGGCTGGTTGAGAGAATCCATGAATTATGATTTCATGTTTTAAATCAACTATTCTGCAGGCTGTACTCTGAAGAAATTTGTTGTTATAACTTTTGCAACAATTACAGTTACTTATAGGGGTTCTTCTTAAAGATAAAATGTGGAAGCCCTGAACCCTGACCTTATATTTATAAATGGAAAAAGAAAAACAGCTGCCCATAGTGGCTCTGGTTGGACGTCCCAATGTGGGAAAGTCTACCCTTTTCAACCGCCTTACCAGAAGCAAAAAGGCCATCGTAGATCAATGCCCCGGAGTTACCAGGGATCGCCATTATGAAATGGTAAAGTGGAGAGACCGCCACTTTACCCTGATTGATACCGGTGGTATTGAACTTGGTAAAGAGGATGAGATGATCAGCCATATCCAGGAGCAAACCTGGCAGGCGGTCAATGACGCCGATCTGATTATTCTACTGCTGGATGGCCGGGAGGGAATGCTCAGGGATGATTACGAGGTGGTAGACTACCTGCGCCGCAACTGCAGTAAACCGGTCTTCCATGTGGTTAACAAGATTGACAGCCCTGAAAAAGAGGAGGAGTGGCTTGCCCAGTTCTACGAGCTGGGGGTGGAAGATCTCTGGCCTCTTTCCGCCGAGCATGGTTATGGTTTCAACGATTTCTTTGATTATCTCATAGACAGTCTGCCTTATCCTGAGGAGACCTGGGAGATTCCGGAGGATATGATCCGGATTGCCTGTATTGGCAGGCCCAATGCCGGCAAATCCACCCTGATCAATTGTCTGGTAGGCCAGGAGAGGATGGTGGTTTCCGAGATTCCCGGTACCACCCGCGACTCAGTTGATACCGTCCTGGAGAAAAAAGGCCGGCGATATCTGTTGATCGATACCGCCGGAATCCGGCGCAAGGGAAAAGTAAAGGATAAGGTGGAGAAATTCAGTGTCATGCACGCCTTGTCAGCCATGGAAAGGGCGGAGATCGCTTTATTCCTGGTGGATGGCGAGGAGGGAATAACGGAACAGGATACCAAGGTAATAGGTTACGGGCTTGAGCGGGGCAGGGCCTGCATTTTACTGATCAACAAATGGGACCTGGTCAAGGGAGATCATAAGCGGGAAAAAAGGGTAATGGCTGAAGTTAGCCGGGCTACCAGGTTCATGGAGTATGCCCCCAGCCTCAAAATTTCTGCTCTGGACAGATCAGGTACCGGAAAGATTTTATCCTTGGTTAACACCGTACATTACCAGTATGGGCAGACTTTCACTACCAACCGTTTGAATAATGTCCTTCAGAATGCGGTTAAAGAACATACCCCGCCTTTCCATAAAGGTAGTAAACTCAAGTTTTATTACACCACCCAGGTCTCCTCCGGACCGCCGACTTTTATTGTCTTTGTCAATTATCCCAAAGGGGTCCATTTCTCCTACCACCGCTATCTGGTTAACCAGTTTCGACAGAGCCTCGGGCTGGACAAAGTGCCGGTTAAGGTCATCCTGAAGGAACGGCAAAGGAGATAAAGCAGACCTTTTATCTGCTGTTGCCGTCTACCGGATTGTCCAGTCCCCTGATATCCACTGCTGCCTGAGGTTTTCCAGGGCTGCATGGTTGGTAAGATCCAGATGCAGGGGGGTTATGGAAACGGCATCTGCCATTATGGCCTGAGCATCGGTATTGCTTCCTTCCTGCCAGACCGCGACTCCTCCTCCGATCCAGTAATGCTTTCTGCCCCAAGGGTCAAGGGTCTCCTGAATGGCTCCGTCATAGACCCTCCTGCCCTGTCTGGTGAAGCGGATTTCCGAGATATCGTCGTAAGGTCTGTTGGGGACGTTGATGTTGAGCAGAGTGTCTCTGGGCAATCCCTTCCGGAGGATGTTTTCAGATAAAGTAGCTGCAATCCCGGCTGCCGTCTCGTATAAATAAGGTTCCTCCCCTGCAAGGGAGATCGCCAGGGACGGGACTCCCAGCATGGTACCTTCAAAAGCGGCGGATACCGTACCTGAGTAGCGCACGTCATCTCCGAGATTGGGACCGGGATTAATTCCTGAAACCACAAGATCGGGTTTGGAGGACAGAATTTTACCTATACCTATGGTTATGCAGTCGGTGGGAGTGCCGTTTATGGCATAACGTCTACTGCCTTTTTCCGTCACCCGAAGAGGGCGCCTCATGGTCAAAGAATGGCTGGCGGCGCTGTTGTCCCGGTCCGGAGCAATAACAGCCACACTGCCGATAGCGGCCAGGCTTTCGGCCAGGCTGGCGAGGCCGGGGGCTTCGATTCCATCATCATTAGTCAGCAGTATAAGAGGACTCATTGTATCCTTATTTAGTTTTTGCTATTGTGAGATGATTTTTATTTACATGGATAACAGGCTTGGACATAATAGCATGAAATTACTGCAGACCCCAGAAAATACCAATCAGATGTCGGCGGTATCAGCCGACAATCGACAGTAATCTGGTCGCGGGCCATTTTTGTAACATATGTTTTTGTCAACGGGCCAGCGGCCCTGCGAAAACAGGAACTTCAAACTGAAAGCAGGAGGGAATTATGCCTTATGTAAATATCCGGGTGGCCGGAAATCTTAACAAAAAGCAGAAAGAAGAGATCTGCTCCGGGGTGACCAGGGTGATTTCTGAAGCAGCTGATAAGCCTGAGAACTCTATCCTCATTTTTATTGATGAGGTGGAGCATGAGAATATTGCCTCCGGAGGCAGACTCCTGGAAAAGAAATAAGGATCCCGGATTTCAGGGTTTCAGGGATCCTATAACAAAACGGTTTTTTGTGCCTGTTTTGTGGCAACAATACTTGAGTCAACTTCCTGACTTCCCGAAATGGCAGGAAATCAATTTCTGCCATCTTTCGATTTGATCCTGATAAAGAGAAGCCGGGGTATCCATACCGCAGTCCCTGCAGCGGGCTCTGGCATTGCCTCACCTGCCTGTGAGTTTTATCCTGCCGCCGCAGTATAAACAGTTGATTATAAGCTTTGGTCCTGTTTCCCGAC
>JBKHJR010000004.1:0-65625 GCA_046537975.1 Desulfurivibrionaceae bacterium | reverse complement strand
GCTATATTGTTGCCGAAAGGAAGGAGACGTCCCTTTCCTTTTATGTGGCCTCCCTGGATGGATTAAGGGCCCTGCTTTTCCCCGAGATAACTGCGGCTTATGACAAATTTCTGAAAGACGGCGACTGGAAGCTTATCAGCCGCGCTGCCGCAGCTTGCCGCGGCAGCCTGAAGCAATTGGCCGGAAAGCTCATCCATGTTACCGAGCTTTTGGCAGATAAACCCCGTCATGAGGTTGAAGGATATGTGGAGCGGGAGATTCTTATCCCTTTAGGGCTTGGAAGGCAGGAGTCCTGAAGTTGGGAGGGTAGGTGGTATGATGAAAGAAAGACGCAGGCATAAAAGATTTCATCCAGCATTAGAGGCTGAACTGACTTTGTATGACACAGAGACATGTCAGCATCTCACCTATCCCACCGGAGTTGGTATCTACGATATTTCCAGAAGCGGGGCAGCCCTGGAACTCCCGGAGGTCATCAAACAAGGCAGACATCTTTTTTTTGCTCCCCAGGAGTCAGATAATCTGAAATTTTACCTTACAGTCCATTATTTTCGGGATGAACGGATTGAGAATGTCGAATTACTGGCAAAGCCGGCATGGTTCAACCGCGATATGGATAGCCAGAAGAGATTTTTTACGATTGGGATTGAGTTTGAGGAAAAACTCGATCGCCAGGTATTGGACCGTTTAAATTCCTGAATCGCCTCTCCCTGTTGCCTGTTTCTCCTTTTCTTCTACCTCCGAAGCCCTGATATAGGCAGGGGTTGCCTTGGAAATATCCAGAAAATCATTTTCAGCCCAGGAAGAAAGAGCCAGGAAACCCACAGCCGCAGCCCTTGGAAAGGAAAGATGGGGGAAAGGAATTATAGCCGTGTCCCGAAGTTTTTCCCGGATGAGTTCTTTGTAGGCCTGGACCCCGTCACCGGTAAACAGGGTGGGTTCTGTGATATATTCCATCGCTTTTTCCGGCGACAGGGCCAGGTCTTCAGTCAGACGCTTAAGGGAGCCGTCTGTTTCAGGCTTAAACAGGGCGCAGTAGACTTCCTTTTTCCGGGCATCAATCATGGCACAGATTCTGGTTGAGGTATAACTGTACTGCAGGGCAAGGCTTTCAAGGCTGGATATCCCTATAAGGGGTAAAGAGGCCGCCGTTGCCAGCCCTTTGGCGGTGCTCAAGCCTATCCTTAAACCAGTAAAGCTGCCAGGACCGATACTGACGGCGATGCCGTCTATATCCTGCCAGCCAACCCCGGCATCCTTTATTAGCCTCTGAATACCAGGGAGAAGACGTTTGGAATGTGTCTGCCGGGACTGCAGGCTGTACTCGCCCAGACAGTAAGAAGGGCAGATCAGTGCCACACTGCCGCACATACCTGAATTCTCTATGGCCAGAAGAAGAGGCGTAGTAGGGGCAAGATCTTTTCCGGTATGGGCCATATCTATTCAATAATTCTGACAATATCATTATAAAAAACCAGGACCATGAGACAGCCCAGCAGGATAAGTCCGATTTGTTGAATGATCAGTAGAGTCCTTTCTTCCAGAGGTTTTCTTCTTACCGCTTCTAATGAAAAGATGGCAAGATGACCGCCGTCCAGGACAGGAATGGGAAAGAGGTTGATAATTCCAAGATTGATGCTTATCAAACCGACAAAATAGGAAAAATCCACTATACCTGCCTTCATCTGCTGGCCGGCCAACTGGGCGATAAGAATAGGACCTCCCAGTTCCTTGGTAGGCACTATCTGCTGGAATATCTTTATTATGCCAAGGATGGTGAGATAAATATAGCTGACGGTCTGGGATACCGCACTGCTCAATGCTTCAAGCATTGAGGAGTCTTTGTAGGTTATTTCGGTTTTTCTGGTTATACCGAGCATATAACGCTCTTTCACTTCTTCACCGAATATGTTTTTTACATCTCTCATTTCAGGGGCGGCTTTGATAGTCAGTCTTTCTCCCTCCCTGGAAACGGTAAGCAGGATTTCCTGACCTCCACTGTTTGAGATGGCTTCTGAAATATCTTCCCAGGTCGCAATCTCTTGATTGTTGATGGCAAGTATCCTGTCCCCGGTTTGTAGTCCTGCTTCCCGGGCTGGGGAATCAGGAGATACCTGGCCGATGATGGTGGTGTCAACCGGGGTGGGGATGCCGGCTGAAACAAGGGTGAGAAAAAAGATCAGAACCGGAAAAATCAGATTGAAGACCGGACCGGCCAGAACGATTAAAAAACGCTGCCAGACCGGTTGATGGGAAAAGGATCGGGACATGTCTTCAGAATCTACAGTCTCCTGGGGATTTTCTCCGAACATTTTTACGTATCCTCCCAGGGGCAGGGCACTTATCAGGTATTCGGTTTCCCCGTATTGGCGGCCCCATATTTTGGGACCGAATCCCAGAGAGAACTTAAGTACTTTTACCCGGAAGAATTTGGCGACCAGAAAGTGTCCGAGTTCGTGAACAAATATCAGGAGGCCGAGCACGATTATAAAAGAAATTATAGTAGTCATAGTTCGTAGTTAATATTGATGGCTAATGGATCATGGCTGTCGGTTTATTTAAAAGACGGCTGTTCAGGCAGGTCAGGAGCGGGGGGAACTTTGCCGGTTCGCTGCTGGTAGCGGATGTACAGGGATTCCACAATGGATTCCGCCTGTAGACGGGCTGAGATGTCTGCATTTAAAACAGCGTCAATGTCTTTTGCCTCTTTACGGGTAGAACGGTTAAGGGTTTCCGCCACCACATAAGCTATTTCCGGAAAACGTATTCTCTGATTGAGAAAGGCCTCCACCGCCACTTCATTGGCTCCGTTTAATATAGCTGGGAAGGTCCCTCCCTGTTTGCAGGCATGATAAGCCAATTTCAGGGCGGGGAATCTTTTGTAGTCCGGGGGCAGAAAGTTGAGATCAATACATCTGGCAAGATTCAGACGGGAAAGGCCGGTCCTTATTCTTTCCGGCCAGGCCAGGGCATAGGATATGGGGATGCGCATGTCCGGAATACCCATCTGGGCGATTACTGAACCGTCTATAAACTCTACCAGGGAATGAACAATGGACTGGGGATGGATAAGAACTTCTATGTGCTCCAGGGGGATATTAAACAGCCATTTGGCCTCGATTATTTCCAGTCCCTTGTTCATCAGGGTAGCGGAATCAATGGTTATTTTCCGGCCCATATCCCAGTTGGGGTGGTCCAGTGCTTCTTCCGGGGTCACGTCCCATAGCCGGCGTTCATCTCTATCCTGAAAAGGCCCCCCTGAGGCGGTCAGGATTATTTTATGAAGGTCTTCCTTGCGGCCTGCGGTAAGAGCTTGGAAAATAGCATTGTGTTCACTGTCTATAGGCAGCAGGTCAACATTGTGGTCCCTGGCGGTTTCCATTACCAGTTCGCCGGCCATCACCAGAGTCTCTTTGTTGGCCAGGGCAACATTTTTTCCGGACTTAATCGCCTCCATGGTAGGCATGAGACCGGCTGCCCCGACAATTGAAGAAACCACAGTATCCACCCCTTCCAGAGTAGCGACCCGGATATTGCCCTCCTGTCCTGATACTATTCTCCCCTGCCAACCTGAAGAAACGATCTTTCTGAGTTCTCCGGCCAGATCTTCGGTGGCCACTGAAACCACCTGAGGCTGGAAAGACTCGATCTGATCCCTGAGCAGGTTGATGTTCTGTCCTGCGGCCAGACCGGCTATCTGGAAACGGCCGGGAAACTGCCGGACGATTTTTAGAACATTGCGTCCTATGGATCCGGTGGAACCCAGCAAGGAGATAGTTTTCTGCATTTTAAATCACACCCCAGTAAATAAGGTAGTAAAATAGAGGTCCGGAAAGCAGTAATGAGTCGAAGCGGTCAAGAACACCACCGTGACCGGGTAGAAGTGAGCCTGAATCCTTGACCTTGCAGCCCCTTTTTATAATAGATTCCGTGAGATCGCCGATGGTTCCGAGCCCAACAAGCAGGACAGCGGCAAAAATAATGCCCGGCATACTGCGATGGCAAAGGAACAGCAGGTAGACAATGAGCGCTGCTGAAACTCCTGAAAGGAAACCGCCCATCAAACCGGCTATAGTCTTACCCGGGCTGAGATTGGGAGCAAGTTTCCTGCGGCCTAATTTTTTTCCTACAAAATAAGCACCACTGTCAGTGGCAGAGACTGTTGCTAACAGGAGCAGGAGAAGTAGGGCACCGTCTGAAAAGGTCATTAGCATAACCAGAAAAGAGGTGCAGAAACTTATATAAATTGAGGCAAAAGCACTGTGAACGAGGGCACCAAATGGATCATTTCTTCTTGAATAAGTAAATACAGTAAAGACACAGGTAAGGATAAAACCGGCGATTAGTCCTGTGGCAATTAGATTGAGATCTTTACTTATGGAACACAGAACAGGAAGTGACCCGAAAAAGATCATTAAAGCCTTAAAGGTAATGCGCTCATTTAGCAGAGTAATGTTTATGTATTCCCAAAGGGCTGCTATAGTAAAAAGAGTTAATGCAGCCCATATGAGAGGGAAGGAGTTTATATAGATTATAAGGCACCATATGGCGGCGGCAATGAGGCCTGTAATAATTCGGGTCATGTATTCTACTCTGTTTTGCTCTGCCGCTTATTATTATCCTGGCCGGCAGTCTGCTCGCCTGTTCTGCCGAAACGGCGCTGCCTTTTCTGATAATCGGTCAGAGCTTCAATGAAATCTTCTTTGCTGAAATCCGGCCAGTTTGTTTCGCTGAAATAGAGTTCGGAATAAGAAGCCTGCCAGAGAAGAAAATTACTCAATCTTTTTTCTCCCCCCGTTCTGATGATCAGGTCGGGATCGGGAAGTCCGGCGGTGTTAAGCTTGCCGGCAAATAATTGCTCATCTATATCCCCCGGCTGAAAATACCGCTGCCGGCAGAGATCTGCGACCTGGCGGGCAGCTCTTACAATTTCATTACGCCCTCCGTAGTTAAGGGCGAAGTTCAGGATAAGGCCGCTGTTTGCAGAGGTCTTTGATAGAGAGTGGTTGATTGAGTCCTGGACATCGGAAGGCATTCCATTTATATCTCCAATGGCGCTTAACCTGATGTTATTTTCCATCATGGTGGTGAGTTCGCTTTGCAAATAACTCTTGAGAAGCTGCATAAGGCCGGAAACTTCTTCCTGCGGGCGTTTCCAGTTTTCACTTGAAAAGGCATATAGGGTAAGAACGCTAATTCCCAAATCAACTGCTGATCTGGTAATCCTGTCAACAGTTTCCACTCCCTTGCTGTGCCCCTGCAGCCGGGACAGTCCATGGGAACGGGCCCAGCGACCGTTGCCGTCCATGATAATTGCCACATGGCCGGGCAGATTTCCGTAATCCATTGATAAAGGTGGCACTTAAGCTGAGTTAAACCTCCAGGATTTCTTTTTCTTTCTCTTTGAGAACAGTGTCGATTTCAGCGATGAATTTATCGGTTTCTGCCTGGGCCTCATCCTGAAATTTGAAGAGATCATCTTCGGAGATTTCGCTCTTTTTCTTCTGTTTTTTCAGGATGTCTAATGCTTCCCGCCTGAGGTTTCGTATAGCAACTTTGTAGTCTTCAGCGGTTTGCTTCAACTGTTTAGCCAGTTGCTTACGGGTTTCTTCGGTAAGTTCCGGTATGGTTATTCTTATAACTTTTCCGTCATTGACCGGAGTCAGGCCAATATTTGAGGCCATTATAGCCTTTTCTATGGCAGAAACTGTCTGTGGATCCCAGGGTTGGATCACTATCTGTCTGCTCTCAGGAATGGTTAGGGTGGCAACCTGATTCAGGGGCATGCTGGTTCCGTAGGTTTCTACATAGATATCATCCAGGAGGGAGATTGAGGCCCGGCCGGTTCGAAATTTGGAAATTTCCTTGCGGTAGGTCTCCAGGCTTTTTTTCATCTTTTCAGACATCTGGGTTAAAATTTCACTCATCAATATCCTCCATTGAAATTAACTTCATCAAAATTAACAAGTACTATTCCCGTGCCTGGTCAGTTATCAGCCCTGATCAAACTGCCTACTTTTTCGCCGCAGGCCACTCTCCTCAAGTTGCCGGAAGTATTCATGTTGAAGACCTGAATCGGTTTGTTATTGTCCATAGCCAGGGAAACAGCGGCAGCGTCCATGACCTTCAGTTGTTTTTCCAAGGCCTCACTGTAACTCAGGACCTCGTATTTATAGGCATCGGGATTTTTCAGAGGATCTTTATCATAAACTCCGTCGACCCTGGTCGCTTTGCAAATCAGATCGGCGTTTATTTCCAGTCCCCGCAGAAGGGCTGCTGTATCTGTAGTAAAATAGGGATTCCCGGTGCCGCCCCCAAATATCACTATATTACCTTCAGCTAAATGTTCAAGGGCGGACCTTCTGGAAAAAGATTCACATACTGTTTCCATGGTAATCGCTGATAGAACTACGGCCGGGATATCATGGCGGTTAAGGGTATCCTTGAGAGCGATGGAGTTGATAATAGTGGCCAGCATCCCCATATTGTCAGCCTCTGCTCTGTCCATACCGGAAGAGGCTCCGGCAAGCCCCCTGAAGATGTTACCTGCACCCACAACAATGCCTATTTCAAGGTTAAGCTCCTTGACTGATGCAAGTTCGGCGGTCAGGTACTCAAGGATATCCTGGTTGATACCGTAACCTGCTTCCCCCATCAAGGCTTCACCGCTCAATTTAAGCAGGATCCTTTTATATTTGCTCCCGATCATAGTATTATTTTTCCTTAAACTTCACCAACTTTAAACCGGGCAAATCTTTTCACGGTTATTTTTTCCCCCAGACTGGCTACCAGTTCGTTTACCAGGTCTTCAACAGAAATATCCGGATTCTTCACATAGCTTTGTTCCATAAGGGTTATCTCGGAATAGTATTTGTCCAGTTTGCCTGAAACAATCTTTTCGGCTATATGTTCCGGTTTTCCGGATTCGATGGCCTGTTTGGTAAATATTTCCTTTTCCCTGGCTACCAAGTCCTCCGGGATTCCTTCTCTGGTAATGGAGGCCGGATTGGCAGCGGCGATGTGCATGGCAACATTTTTGGCAAATTCAATAAAAGAATCGTTCTTGGCAACGAAATCAGTTTCGCAGCCAACTTCAACCATAACCCCTAATTTGCCGTCGGAATGAATATAGGTCTGGATCGTACCCTCACTGGTTTCCCTGTCCGCTCTTTTGGCGGCAACAGCGAGACCTTTCTGCCGCAATTGATCCACGGCTTTTTCCATGTCCCCCTCTGTTTCAGTGAGGGCTTTCTTGCAATCCATCATTCCCGCGTTTGTTTTATCGCGAAGTTCCTTGACCATCTTGCTTGTTATTTCCATTTATCTTACCTTTACTCCTATTTTTGTTTTATAGTGTCCGTCCATAAATGCTCTTTTGCCCGATAGATCTACGTCATATCAAAATAAATCAAGATATAACACACTCTTTGACAGTAAAATTGCCTGTTTCTGGACGGACGGCTATTTTAATTGAACGGTTTATGCTGTCCGGCCTGTTCCACCAACTCCACTTAGCCTGACTGTGGTATCAGGCCTGCATTTACAAGGACAGGGGGATTATGCCTACGGCTGTGCCGTCTCAGTATCGACATTTTCCTGCTGGTTAGAAGAAGCAGCCATGGCAGATGCCATTGCCTCTTCTTCGGGCTCCACCATTTCGCCTGCTCTGGACTTGCCTTCCAGGACAGCGTCGCTTATCTTTTCAGTAACATATTTAATGGAGCGGAACGAATCATCATTGCCCGGGATTATATGCTCAAGTTTGTCCGGGTCACAGTTAGTGTCGGTAATGGCTACCACAGGTATCCCCAGTTTGTTTGCTTCATCTACTGCTATATGCTCCCGTTTGGGGTCAACTATGAAAACTACTTCCGGCAGGCCCTTCATTTCCTGAATGCCGCCGAGGTTAAGTTCCAGCTTGCCCAGCTCTTTTTCCATCTGCATGGACTCTTTTTTCTTGTACTTGTTGATGCTGCCGTCTTCCATCATCTTCTGGATTTGTTTCATCCTGTCGATAGAATGTTTGATGGTCTGGAAATTGGTCAGCATCCCGCCAAGCCAGCGGTAATTAACATAAAAAGCGCCGGCCCTTTCAGCTTCTTCCCGGATGATATCACGGGACTGTCGTTTGGTACCGACATAAAGTATTCGACCACCGCCAGCCACCTTGTCCGCAATAAAATTGCAGGATTTTTTGAACAAGGGTAGGGTTTTGTCAAGATTGATAATATGTACTTTGTTCCGGGCTCCAAAGATATAAGGTTTCATCTTGGGATTCCAGCGGCGGGTTTGATGACCGAAGTGAAGACCGGCCACCAGCATTTCTTTCATTGCGATTTCGACCATAAATTTGCTCCTGAGATGATTTTGGTTAAGCTTCCATCCCTTACGCCCAACCCAGCTGCAGGTTCGCAGGCAAAGGGCACCAAAGGGCTGTCACAGGGATGTGTTTCATTGTTTAAACCCTGTACTTCTACCATTATATATAGTATATTGCAATATTTAAGTTATACATACAATGTTGTATAAAAAGCTTCTTGTAGATGAATATAATTAGCTCAGCAGCAGCAGCGGGCTGTAAGTGTGATAAGCCTGCAATGACAATACGGATAGAATGAAACGCTTCAAGGAAAAGAACTTACAGGATTTGGATCTGAAAAAAATTCTGATCCGCTCCGCCAATTGGATTGGAGATGGGATCATGACCACGCCGGCGGTCAGAACCATCAGGGAAAATTTCCCCAAGGCTGAAATCAGTCTGCTGGCCCTTCCCTGGGTAGCTGACATTTTCGCAGTCAGCCCTCATGTCGACCGGGTTATTGTCTATGATAAAAAGGGAAGGCATAGAGGACTCAGGGGGCTGACTCGTTTAAGCAATGACTTGCGGCGGCAGAATTTTGAAGCGGCAATTCTCCTCCAGAATGCCTTTGAGGCCGCCTTTCTTACCTGGAATGCGGGGATCCCGGTACGGGCCGGTTATAAAAGGGACTGCCGGGGGCCGCTTTTAAATTATGGTGTTGATCCAAACAACCATGGTCAGAATAAACACCAGGTCTATTATTATCAGGATTTACTGGCCCGGTTGGGATTGACAGTGGGAAGCGAAAAACTTTTCCTGCAACTGTCCGAAAGTGATAGGGTTTGGGCCCAAAAGTACAAATCCTGTTTAAAATCTTCGCCGGTTATAGGCCTTAACCCCGGCGCTGCTTATGGCCCGGCAAAATGCTGGCCGGCAAAGCGCTACAGTGATCTGGCCGGTTTGCTCCATGAAAAAACAGGTGCGGAATTTCTTGTTTTCGGAGCTGCTATTGATAAAGAGACAGGACGGCAGATTGCCGAACAGGGCAGGGGATATATTCATAATCTTGCCGGGGAAACCACCCTGGGTCAGGCCATGGCTCTTATTTCCATCTGCGATGCCTTTGTGACCAATGATTCGGGTCTCATGCATGTAGCAGCTGCAGCCGAAACCCCCCTGGTGGCGATTTTCGGTTCCACCGATGCTGTGGCGACCGGCCCTTTTGCCGCGAATGCTTCAGTGATGCAGAAGCAGATGTCCTGTCAACCCTGTCTCAAGAAGAGCTGCGATTCCGGATTCCGCTGTATGCTTGATATAAGTGTGGATGAGGTTGCCGAAGAAGTATTGAAAAAAGTCAAGGAGTCCTGATGAAAAAACCGGCAGTATTTCTGGACAGGGATGGTACTATTAATGAGCAGATGGGCTATATCAACCATGAGAGCCGCTTTCATCTTCTGCCCGGTGTAGCGGAAGCTATAAAGAAACTTAACGAGGCAGACATTCCGGTAGTGGTAGTTACCAATCAGTCCGGGCTGGCCCGGGGGTATTTTCCGGAAAAACTCTTGGATGCGGTTCATGACTCCATGAGAAAGGAATTGGCCGACCGGGGAGCTCATGTTGACTCCATTTATATCTGCCCCCATCATCCTGAAGCCAAGGAAGAAAAATTCCGTAAGAACTGCAGCTGCCGTAAGCCCGGGAAAGGGCTGTTCATCCAGGCTGCTGAGGATATGAGTCTGGATCTTTCCAGATCTTACGTGGTTGGAGACCGCTGGTCCGATCTGGAATCAGCGGCAAATTGCGGGGCTGTCGGGATTCTTGTCCTGACCGGATACGGGCGGGGAGAGCTTGAGTATATCGGGGAGACACGGAGTATTCAGCCTGCCCGGGTGGCGGAAGATCTTATATCTGCAGTAGACTGGATCCTGGAGGATATAAACAGAAAGAAGAAGGCCTCGTAATCAAAGGTTTCAGTCAAACCTGAAGATAACCTCATTCTTTTTGGTCATATAATATTGCTTACGGGCAACTTCTTCCAGATATTCCGGATCGTTTTGAATTTTAGTGATCTGTTCTTTCAGTTCCCTGTTTTGATCGGCAAGTGTCTCTTTTTTGTTGATGGTTGCAGAGAGTTCATTTTTGACTTCAAAATAACGCAGCATGCCATTTTCTCCAAAAGTAATCCAGCTCAGAGACAGGGTGGAAAGTAAAAGAGCCGCCTTGACGAGAATTTTCTTCTCACCCTTATTCAGCTTCCTGAAAGGATGATCCACACCTATCCAGTCAAGTGCCGCGGT
This sequence comes from Desulfurivibrionaceae bacterium, assembly GCA_046537975.1. GTDB lineage: Bacteria > Desulfobacterota > Desulfobulbia > Desulfobulbales > SURF-16 > JAWLDV01. Next base: position 55,029 of record JBKHJR010000004.1, on the reverse strand, counting down.
ATATGAGAGATTTTTGTTTCCTCTTTTGACCATTTCAGGGGAAGGGGCGTTTTTTTATTTGCTTGTTTCGACCATGTTACTGAACTTTCTTATATTTTAATGTTAACTTAATAAGTTTAAAAGGGGAAGAATATTTTTTCAGAAAAATCAGAAAAATCTTTATATATGATCAGCGCCTGCCTGCTTGGCCTGCGGACCAGGTATGACGGTGACAGCAGGATCTCCCAGACCTGTCTGGAGTTTATCCGGGGATCTCTTTGGATACCGGTATGCCCTGAACAGCTCGGTGGTCTTGCCACCCCTCGTCAAGCCGCGGATATAGTTGGAGGGAACGGTTTTGATGTCTTAAAAGGGGAGGCCAGGGTAATTGATCGGGACGGACACGATCTGACCTCTGAATTTATCCTTGGAGCCCGGCAGATCCTTTATATCGCCAAAAAACAGAATGTCCGGGCCGTACTGCTGAAAAGCAGAAGCCCTTCATGCAGCGTCCAGATTCCCGGAGTTACCGCAGCCCTTCTTATGGACAATAATATAGCTGTAAAGGAATACTCTTATTAACTCAACTTTTAGACTTATGAAAATTGCTATGATTACAGAAGCTTGGTATAGCCATTCCTGAATAAACATACCAATTATTTTCTCTTCAGGATCAGGATGCCCAATTCATAAAGTATATAGAGGGGCCCTCCCATAAGAGCCATATTGATAACGTCCGGAGTCGGAGTCAGGAGGGCGGCGACAATAGCAATAGCAAGTATAGCGTAACGCCGGTTTCTTTCAAAGCTTTCCCTTGAGATCAGCCCGGATTTGTTAGTGAAAACCATAAATACAGGGAGCTCGAAAATGACCCCGAAGGAAATGATGAACATGGCTATGAAAGTTACGAATTTATCGATGGAGATTACGGGCTGAAGCTGTTCTGACCTGAAACCAAGCAGGAAGTTAATACCAAAAGGCAGAGTCACCAGATAGCAGAAAATAGCGCCGGCATAAAAAAGAAGACAGGTATAAAAGACGTATTGGACTAAAGTCTTTTTGTCGATACCGAAGGGCTGAGACAGAGCCCGCCAGACAATAAATATTATCCAGGGCATGAGGATAACAAGACAGACCCCCAGAGATAGTTTGATATGGGCCATAAAGGGTTCGGCCACTGTGAAAAAGGAGAGATCCTGATGCAGATAGTCCTGGAGAAATTTGAAAAGGTGGGGAGATAGGAAGTACAGGCCCAGAGTGCCGATGGCCACGGTTATACCCAGCCGTTTTATACTGTTCTGCAATCCGAGCAAAAAGCCGGCCAGCCGGCTTTGTCCCGGAGGCAGCATTGATGTTTCGGTATTCACAAATATTCTCTGATAAAGTTTATGCCGTTCCTGAATAAGGCTATACCCTGACCCTCTTCAGATAGCTCTTCCCTTGTCCAACGGGGATGGTTGGTACGATAGAGAAAGGCCTCCGGATGGGGCATAAGACCGAATATTCTGCCGGTGGGGTCGCAGATGCCGGCAATGGCCGCAGGTGAACCATTGGGGTTGTACGGATATACCATGGTGGGCTTGTTATCGGAGCGGGGATCGGTGTAACGCAGAACGATCAGATTATCATCTTTCAGTCTGTTAAGGGTATCCTGATCCCGGGTTACAAGTCTGCCTTCTCCGTGCCGGACAGGATAGTAAAGATCGGACAGTCCTCTGGTGAATACACAGGGGGAATTTTCCTCCACCCGGAGGGTCGCCCAGCGGTCTTCAAATCTGCCGGATTCATTATGGGTAAGGCTGACCAACCTTTGATCATATCGGTGGTCAAAACCGGGCAGAAGCCCCATTTTTACCAGTAGTTGAAAGCCGTTGCATACCCCGAGGATAAGTTTGCCGGCTTCTATGAATCTCATTATCTGGGCCCGCAGCGGTTCACCGCCCGGGTTGACTTCCGCATAATTGAAGCGGTGGGCTCCGGCCTGGGCAGCCCCCAGGTCATCCCCGTCCAGGAAGCCCCCGGGGAGATTCAGGAAGTGATAGTCATCCAGTGAGTATTCCCCATTCAAAAGTTCACTGATATGGACTATATCAACCTGTTCTGCTCCCCCCAGTCGGCAGGCATGAGCCATTTCTGTTTCACAGTTGGTTCCAAAGCCGGTGAGGACTATAGCTTTTACCATTAGCATTTATCGTTACTCCCGGTACTGCAGCAGCTGCACTCCCCGGATGGTTTGAAAAAAAACATTTTCAGCAGGTTTATACCGTAATTCAACAGTGATGTATCTGACATGTTTACTCCTATCTCTTCTTTCACTGATTCACGCAGTTCTTCCAGATAGTAGAGAGTTTCTATGTAAAGTCTGCTTTGCCTCTCAGAGGGATAAAAGCCTGCCTTGACCATAGGATGATAGAGCAGCGTCATCAGATGATCGTTGGCCTCATTGTATGGAGTTAAGTACTGATGCTCAAGCCAGTACTTGACGGTTTGCCGGTTTTCTTCAGTAAAACCGAGGCAGTGGGCCTCCTTTAGCAGTACATAGGCTGCCTGGAAATTTCCCTGTTTATCCTGCCAGGCTCCTCTGCCAAGGGGGTAAGTCCGGCAGGCTCCCGGCCTGTCCTCATATACCCGGCAGCCTTCAGAGGTTAGAAAGGGACAGGTAGCCTCGGCGTTGTCGTCCATCTTGAGAAAACAGCGGGGGAAAACAGTCTCTTTATTTTGAACCATATCCACGTATTGGTCGAGAAACTTCCTGCCGGTCAATCCCAACCGCTTTTTTAACCGCAGGACATCGTAGGGGGTCAACTCCAGATCAAGCTTGCGGCAGCAGTCAGTGAAGCAGGGTACTCCGGGATGGCAGTTGAAGTAAAAGATCTCGTTTTTCTTAAGTTCTTCAACTTCCGGTTCCGGTGACTCACTGGAATTATTGTACATCGGACTCCCCGGCATCTTTATCAATCAGTTGTTTTTGGAAGCCTGCCGATCTCCATATCTGAAGAATCGGACTGGCGATGAAAATTGAAGAGTAAGTCCCAACCAGTATACCTGCTATTAAGGTGAAGGCAAAGTCATGTAGCACCGCACCGCCCAGGAAGAAAAGGCAGAACAGGACAATTAAGGTGGTCAGAGATGTTATAATTGTCCTGCTCAGTATCTCATTGATGCTTAAATTTATTGTCCCGGCAAAATCCAGATTGACATCCTTTTTAAACAGATTTTCCCGAATACGGTCAAAAACAACCACCGAATCGTTTAAGGAGTATCCGGCCAGGGTTAATAAGGCAGTGACAATAAGAAGGTTGATCTCTATGCCCAGGATCCAGCAGAGACCGAGTATCACAAACACATCATGGAATGTTGCCGCGGCGGCTGCCACTCCGAAGCTGATATCAAAGCGCAGGGCCAGATAGATTAAGATTCCAAACAGGGAAATGGCTATAGCCTGAAGAGCTTTGGTTTTAAGCATGTCACTGACCGAGGATCCTATCTCTGATTTGCTTTCCAGGCTGAATCCATGAGCGGGCATGTTGCTTTCCAGCATCTTTGTTACTGAGGAGCTGATATCACCTACGGTCTCGGTTTCTTCTTTGATTTTCACAATCAGCCTGTTCTCTTTCTGCACGGGCTGGAGAACGGCATCTTTAAGGTTATGCTCGATAAAAACGTCCCTTACGTTCTCCAGGCTGAAGGGTTTTTCAGCTTTATAGCGAAGCAGAGAGCCGCCGGTAAAGTCGACCCCCAGATTCCCCTGTCCCCGGAGCATCTGGCCGAACGCTATCAGGCCGGTAAGCACAAGGACTGCAGAGATGGTAAAGGTTATTTTTCTGAGTTTCAGGTAATCAAGGTTCGGTTTCTTTATGATACTGAGAAAGTGGAGAGGCTTAAGCCTTTGTTTGGCATACATCAAATCATATATTACCCGTGTACCAAACAGGGTGGCAAATAGATTAAAGATTATGCCCAGGGAAAGGGTGATCGCAAATCCCTTAATCGGGCCGGTGCCGAAGAGAAACAGGGCCAGAGCCGTGATCAGGGTGGTGACCTGGGAGTCTACTACTGTCAAGAAGGCCTTGTTATACCCACCGATCACACCGGATCGGGTTGATTTGCCCAAGGCAAACTCCTCCCGCATGCGCTCGAAAATTAGAACGTTTGAATCCACCGCCATACCAATGGTCAGAATAATGCCGGCAATACCGGGCAGAGTAAGGGTCGCCTGCAGAGCTGCCAGGGCGGCGAAAAGGAATATTATATTAAGCAGGAGGGCAAAGTTGGCTATGAGCCCGGACATCCGGTAGTATATGACTATGAAGAGAACTACAAGGACGGCGCCCAGCGCTCCCGAAATGAGCCCTTTCTGGATGGAGTCCTGACCCAGGGAAGCGCCCACTGTAAGTTCCTGTATAATGGAAACCGGAGCGGGAAGGGCGCCCACTCGCAGAATAATGGCTAAATCGGAGGCTTCATCGTAGGTAAAGTCGCCGGTTATCTGAGCGCTGCCGCCCATGATCTTTTCCTGGATGGTCGGAGCGGAACGGACCATGTCGTCAAGCACTACCGCCAGCCTCTGTCCCACGTTCTCTTCAGTTATTTCGCCGAAAACGGTTGTTCCCCGCCCAGTCAGGTCAAGGCTTACATAAGGCTGGTTGAAGGTGCCTCCTACCCGCACCCTGGCGTCCTTTACCATTTCTCCGGTCATAAGGATCTGTTTTTCAAGAATCAGGGGATTCTTGTACGTCTTACCGGTCTGGGGATCTTTTTTCTGTTCAAAAAAGATTTCGGTATCCTGGGGGAGTTTATGCTTCAAAACTTCGTTTAACTTTTCCCGGTCTTCGCCTCTTTCCCATTTGTCTGATTCAATTGCCTCATTAACCAGTTTGGCAGCAGAGATATCTTCGCTCTGCACCACCTTTCTGAAGCTGAGCTGGGCTGTTTGTCCTATGAGGTCTATCGCCCTTTCAGGTTCTTTTACCCCGGGAAGCTGGATAACTATATTTTCTTCACCCTGGGGGACGATTACCGGTTCTGTGACACCGAACTGATTGATACGGTTGCGGATAATTTCCAGGGACTGTTTGACTGCATTTTCTTCAATAAATTCTTTTTTCTTTTCACTTAAACCAATTATTAATCTGGGGAAGGTGTCTTTTTCCTCCTGGATCTCTATATCCAGATCGGGGAATTTATTTTCAGCAATGTCCCGGGCAGGTTGGATAGCGGCAGTATTGGGCAGGGTGAAGACTACCTTACTGGAATCAGGGGCAGGAGTCTTGACTCCGGAAATATTCTTTTTGGCCAGTTGCTGCTTAAGATCCTGGGCGGCAAAATCCAAGGCGTTTTCTTTTGCCTTCTCAACGTCTACATTTAAAATCAGATGTACTCCGCCCTGCAGATCCAGGCCTAATTTCAGTCCCCCCGGGGTCACATATTTCTGCCACCATTTGGGCATATCGTCGTAAAAGCTGGGTAAAAGAGCGATACCGGAAAAGATAACAAGAAATACCAGTAGACTTATTTTCCATTTCAACGCACTTGGCATTCTATTGAACTCCCTTTAAAATATTTTGAAATTTAAGCAAAAATCAGAAGAGGATTATACCTCATAGACAACAGAAGTCAATTGCTTATCTATCATTCCCTCTTAGCCGAAGACTTGAAAATTATAGAAAATTCCCAAAAATACCGGCAAAATTTGGTAGATTCTTAATTAGGAGAGCTATAAAGCCCGGGAATCTGATATAGCCCGGCCTTCAGATGGTTTCAGGTAATAATTCTGATAAGGGGGTGGCGGTGGTAACTACAAAAAATTTGTAATTAGGGGGTTAACATAAATTGGAAAAAGGTATATTGTTACAGGGTTTATACAAAGACTACTTTATATCGAGTATTTATTCTAAGGAGATCCTATTTAATGAGCAGTCGGTCTTTAACAGAGGAAATCGGGAAATGCCTTATCCACTATATCGAATCAGGACCCGGGGAAGAAAATGACGTTGTCTTGCTGCACGGTCTTAAGTTCAAGGCTGAAACCTGGCAGGAGTTAGGGACTCTGGACCTGTTAAGGGAAAAAGGCAAACATGCTCTGGCTCTTGATCTGCCGGGCTTCGGTGCTTCTCCTGAATGCGACAATGGAAAAGACCAGGTATTGGCTGATTTCATCCACACTCTAAAACTGGAAAAACCTGTGATTGTCGGCCCTTCCATGGGAGGGAAACTGGCCATTGAATTTGCCCTCAGTTATCCGGATCTGGTGGGAGGGCTGGTATTAATAGGGGCAGTGGGGGTTTCTGAATATAAGGTTGCCCTGCCGAAAATAGAAGTCCCCACCTTCATAGTCTGGGGAGATAACGATACTGTCTCTCCTATCGAAAACGGACATATCCTCCACCAGGAAATCAAGGGCTCCTCCTTTTATATAGTGGAAGACGCTTCCCATCCCTGTTATCTGGACCAGCCCCAAGTCTGGCATGAGCAGCTGCTTGATTTTTTGGAGGCAATATGAAAGAGGTTAATAAAAAACTTGCTGAAAAATCAAGCCTTGAAATAGTGCATCTCATTGCTCAGACAGCCCTTGACAAGAAAGCTGAAGATCTCCTGGTTCTTGACGTGAGGGGGCTTTCTTCCCTGACCGATTATTTTGTCATTATGAGTGGACGTTCAAGCCGTCATGTCCAGGGCCTGGCTGAGAGTATTGGGGCCGAGCTCGGCAGGAAGAGGATTAAGGAAGCCTCAACTGAAGGACTTTCCGAAGGTATGTGGGTTCTTCTTGACTACCAGGACGTAGTAGTTCATATCTTTTACCGGGATGAGAGAGAGTTTTATAATCTGGAAGGGTTGTGGCATGATGCCCTGAGAATAGAGGTAGAAGAAGAGAAATCAGAATGAAATATATAAGCACCAGGGGAGGAATAAACCCGGTATCATTCCGGGAAGCGGTCATGATGGGACTGGCGACTGATGGGGGGCTGTTGTTGCCCGAGATGGTCCCGAGTCCCGATCAGTCAACGGTTTCCTCCTGGGCTGAACTCTCCTATCAGGATCTGGCCTATGAGGTCATGTCCTTATTTATTGATGATATCCCCGGGGAAGACCTGCGGGATCTGATTGAGCGGTCTTACCGTACCTTCCGTAATCCGGAGATCACCCCTGTAGTTGAGAAGGGGGGGCTCCATATTCTGGAACTCTTCCATGGTCCTACTCTTGCCTTTAAGGACGTTGCCCTGCAGTTTCTGGGCAACGTCTTTGAATATCAGCTCAAGAAAAGCGGGGCAAGCATGAATATTCTCGGAGCCACGTCCGGGGATACCGGCAGTGCTGCGATCTATGGAGTAAGAGGCAAGAAGAGGATAAAAATATTTATTATCCATCCCTATCAGCGGGTGAGCCGTATCCAGGAATTGCAGATGACTACCGTTATAGACGACAATGTCTATAACATAGCGGTCCGCGGCACTTTTGACGACGGTCAAGCTATTGTTAAGGAACTATTTAATGACAGGGACTTCAAGGATCGTTTTTCCCTGGGTGCGGTCAATTCCATTAACTGGGCCCGGATACTGGCCCAGATAGTTTATTATGTTTATGCTGCTCTCAAGTTGAGGAGAGCTGGTGCAGAAGCCGTGGATTTTGCCGTTCCCACCGGCAACTTCGGCGACATATTCGCAGGTTATCTTGCCCGGTGCCTGGTTCCCGACTGTATCCGCAATTTGGTCTTGGTCACCAATGAAAATAACCTCCTGACCCGGTTCGTTCTTGACGGTGACTACTCCTTGAGTAAAGTGACCCATACTTCCAGTCCATCCATGGACATACAGGTGGCCAGCAATTTTGAACGTTTCCTCTTCTATCTTTATGGAGAGGATCCGGCAATGACCAGAAAGAGTATGGATCAGTTCAGCAGATCCGGAAAACTGGAATTCTCAAAATCGGCGCAGGAGAAGGTCCGGAAAGAATTTCTTTCAAGATCCGTTAGTGAAGAGGAGACCCTGGCAACCATAAGACAGTTCTATCAGGATACAGGCTATATCCTTGATCCTCATACAGCTGTTGGAGTGAAGGGAGGACTGGCCATGAAAGACCCTGAGGTCCCCATGGTCTGTCTGGCTACCGCCCATCCTGCCAAGTTCGGAGATGCTGTGGAAAAGGCAATCGGCGGCCCGCCGGAGCTGCCGGAGCCCCTGCAGGGTCTGGAAAATATGGAGAGCCGCTGCCAGGTCCTGGATGCCGATGTCAACCAGGTAAAGGAGTTTCTGGCTGCTAATGCAGCAAGTTAGATGTGAACTGCGTACCCTGAATTAAAACTATAAGTACCCAAAAATATGACCAAACAAAAAGAGCTTCAGAATCGCGACAGTTTGTGGCCACCATGCCGGAACGGGTGTCCGGCAAATGCCGATGTCCGCCTGTATGTACATCATATTTCCCAGGCCAGGTATCTTGAGGCCACTGATGTTATCCGCAGGAGTCTACCTTTTGCCTCGGTGTGCGGCAGAATCTGCCATCATCCCTGTGAGGCCAACTGCCGTCGCAGGGACGTGGACGAGTCCGTGGCAATCAGGGAGCTCAAACGTTTTACCCTGGAGCAGACACCGGAACCTACAGTGAACAAACCGGCCTCCCTGGATAGAGGAAAAGTGGCTGTTGTGGGGAGTGGTCCCAGTGGCATGAGTGCCGCTCTCCATCTTACCTGGCGCGGTTTTCAAACGGTCATATTTGAAAAGTATGAAGCCGCCGGCGGTATACCCGTTCAGATTATTCCTCCCTACCGCCTTCCCAGGGAAGCAATCAGGGCTGATGTAGACTGGATCCTGGCCCATGATATCGAATTGAAAACAGGGGTGGAAATCGGTAAGGACAAGACTGTCCGGGATCTTGCAGATGAGGGATATCAGGCAGTGATAATCGCCACCGGTCTGAGCAACAGCCGGATCCTGCCTCTGCCCGGTACTGATCATCCCAGAGTCCACGGGGTCCTGGATTTTCTGAGGTCGGTGAGCAATGGACTGGAGATAGATGTAGGTGATGATGTTCTGGTGATCGGGGGAGGAAATGTGGCCTGTGATGCCGCCAGATCAGCGGTTCGCTACGGCTGCGGGCGGGTCCGGATGATCTGCCTGGAATCCAGGGAGGAAATGCCGGCCTGGGACTGGGAAATTGAGGAGTGCAGGGAAGAAGGAGTAGAAATTATAAACCGCCGGGGCCCGGGCTCGGTACAGATAGCAGATGACGGTTCAATTTCCGGTCTGCAGCATAAAAAGGTAACCAGGGTCTTTGACGAAGAGGGGCGGTTTGCCCCGGAATTTGCTGAAGATGAGCTGGATACCACCAGTTGTGATACCATTGTTTTTGCCATAGGTCAGGCCCTGGACGATGGTTTTCGTAAAGGCAGCGACCTGGAGATGAATCAGTACAACCGATTGAGCTTCTCCCCTGAGACCCATATGACCAATTTGGACTGGGTATTTGCCTGTGGGGAAGCGGTAACCCCGCCGGGCTCCGTGGTTGAGGCCTGTGCCAGCGGAAAAAGGGCGGCTGAGGCAGTTGATCAGTATCTTAGCCAGGGGGCGGTTGACCTGGCTGAATATGATTCCCTTCCCCAGGTAGTTGACAGGATAGATGATGAGGCAGGGGGCAGGGTGACAAGAATAAAGAGAAACGAACAGCCTGTTCTGCCTCCGGAAAAGAGGAAGAATACTTTTGCACCCTTTGAGCTTGGGTTTACAGCAGAAACCGCTCTGCCTGAGGCCCATCGCTGCCTGGAATGCGGTAATGGAGCCGAGGTTATTCCCGGCCGCTGTGTCAAGTGTCTGACCTGTGTCCGGGTCTGCCCTTTTGGTGCTCCTTATGTCGACAGCGTGGCCCATATTGATCAGGTCCGCTGCCAGGCCTGCGGTATTTGCGTTACAGAGTGTCCGGCCCGGGCCATTACCCTGGGCAACAAGGAAGTGGAAAGAGTAGAGCAGGAATTAGAAGAAAAATCCCGGACGGGTAAATCACGGACTGTTGCCTATATCTGCGGTCATGGTGCCTCGGAAGCGCAATGGCAGGGCAGGGAAAACATCGGCCTGAAAGATGTTGTGGAGATATACCTTTCCAGCCTGGCCCGACTTGATGTCTCTGATTTGTTGTCTGCTTTTGAGAGAGGGGCCGAGGAAGTGATGGTAGCTGTCTGTAAAGGAGAAGATGAGCGGCATCCCGGAACCCACGATTTTATGGAGCGCAGGGTTTCCCGGCTGAACCGGGAGATGGAGGAGATGGGTCTGGGAAAAGACAGACTCAGGTTTCTGGAAGTAGAAAACGGTGGTATCCCCTCTCTGAAAAAGGCTATGTCTAAAAGTTAAGTTCTTGTAGCTGTTGCTGATAAGAGGGGGGGATTCTCTTTAATTATCCTGTCCAGCGAAAAAAGGTTATTTTTTGACCTCTAACCAGCTTAGCAGCATATCCTGCCCCGGCCTGGAGAAAATAGGACATGCATCATACAGGCAGGAGGAACCTCCGGTACTGACTACCTGTCTATCCTTAATAGATAAATGTGATCAAGATCTTCCATCATTATTTTCTTTTCTACAGGTGTACTGATATCCTGGAAAAATATCGCCGAAACCCTCTGAATGATCCGCTCCGGTGAATTAAGTTCTTCTTCTGTCATAAAGTGAATAGTCATACTGGAAAAGGTGTAAACTGCAGAGGTCAGAACAAGTACAGTTGACATTAAGAGGATGACGCGGGTATATATTACAGTTTCGATGTTTCTCAGGGATGTTAATCTCTATTACCAACCATAATCTCAATGCTTAATTTAACACCGGTCGTCTGGACTTAAAATCCAAATGAAAAGATATATTGAAAGATTCCTCTATAATATTTTTGGCCAGAGAATTGTTGAACTGGTTCGTCCCTATTCTAAGCGTGTTATTCTGGCCGCTTTCTTCAGTATGGCGGTCTCAGCCTCCAACGGCGCTATTGCCTGGTTGGTAAAACCGGTAGTTGATTCATTATTTGTAGAAAATAATCACGATATGCTTGTATGGTTTCCTCTGGTTGTAGTCCTGGTTTATGGAATACAGGGAGTATGCCAGATGACCTATACCTATTTGATGGCCAGCACCGGTTTTCAAATGGTGCGTGATCTTCGCGGACGTCTCTACAGTCATTTTCTGAAAATATCTTTGCCCTCTATAAGCAGAGAGACTTCCGGGAAATTCATCTCCAGAATAATCACCGATACAGGGCAGCTTAGAAAACTGTTATCCGTTGTTCTGCTTAGTTTTTTCAAGGACGTGCCGACGATTATAGTTTTATTTGGTGTTGCTATCTATCGACGTTGGGACGTTACCTTATTAGCTATGCTTGTTCTACCGGGCATTATTCACTACGCCCGCTATCAGGGGAAAAAGGTCAAGAAGAAAAGGGGGCGTGCCCAGCAGAATATCGCCATGCTAAGCCATATCATTAATGAAACCTCAAACGGTGCAAAGGTCGTGAAGTCTTTCGTTAATGAAAAATGGCTGGCAGATAGATTTTATGAGCAAAATAATGCCAATTTTAAGCAAGAAAGAAGAATTATCATTCATAAAGAATTAACCAGGTTAATTGCCAATTTTTCCAGTGGAATCGGGGTAGCCTTGGTGATTTGGTATGGTGGATCTCTTGTTATAAATGACGTGATTACCAGTGGTGATCTTTTTTCTGCTTTAGGAGCTGTTGCCATGACTTTTGGTCCCCTCAAACAGTTAGCCAAGGCCTATACCGAATTCAGGGAAGTTGAGGGTGCCGCCCAGAGATTATGGTGGCTTGAAGAAATGGAAGTTGAAGAAAGCGGCAAAACGCCTGTAAAAGAACTGCGGAAAGAGATTAGCTACAAAGGAGTCTCACACAGATACTCACCGGATGGTGAATTGGTTTTGCAGGATATTAACCTGACAATTCATAAAGGTGAGGTGCTTGCTATAGTTGGTCCAAGCGGCGCCGGTAAAACTACACTTGTTGATTTGCTCCTGAGATTCTATGATCCATACAAAGGTGAAGTGCAGATTGATGGTTTGAATCTGGTCGATGCCGATTTATCAGATCTGCGCAGGCTTTTTGGTTTGGTTAGCCAGGATGTCGTACTTTTTCATGATACAGTAAAAGATAATATATCTTTTGGAACCCCTACCAGCTTTGACGATATTAAAAAAGCAGCAAAGCTCGCCTATGCCGATAGTTTTATAGAAGAATTACCCGATGGCTATGAGACATTTCTGGGAGAGCGGGGCGCAAATCTCTCAGGGGGGCAGCGGCAGCGGTTAGCTATTGCCCGGGCGATTTTAAAAAATTCTCCCATCCTGATTCTTGATGAGGCGACTTCCTCCCTTGATTCGGTCTCGGAAAAACTGGTACAGGAGGCCCTGGAAAGATTGATGAAGGATAAAACTACAATTGTTATAGCCCATCGTCTTTCAACTATTCGCCATGCTGACCGAATTCTTGTCCTGCAGGATGGAAAAATTGCGGATCAAGGATCCCATGAAGAATTACTGGCATCCTCAACAACTTATAATGAACTGTATTATTCCTTTAATTAAGTGGAGTTCAGGTGTCAGCCCGACCACCGGGAATCACTGTTTTGCAAAAAAGTCTAACACTTGGGTCAAAGCGGGGATTCTGTACTCATCTTTTTCAATCAAGAGTTCATGATAGGCGCCTTTGATTACCTTTGGCCCTCCTCCATGGCAGCGGCTGGTGCCGCCGGAAACCAGATGGTCGCAGAATTCCTGCTGGCCGCTGGCGGTAACCAGTTCATCCTGACCCGCCTGGAGTAACAATACAGGAGTCTTGATACGGTCGGCTTCCTGTCTGGCTTTCCGGCCGGCCTTACAGGCAGCACTGACCCAACCGGGCGAAGGACCGCCCAGAGCGGCCTCAGGTCTCTTCTCATATAATGATGTGAAAATCTTATATCTTATTTGGCTGTGGCTCAGCCGGTTCTCAGAAAAGGACTTTTTTTTATAAGGTCCGGTAAAGGGGATATAGTCGGAGCGCCACTCCATAAGCTGCCTGATCCCTTGCAGCCAGTCCGCTGTTTTGCAGGCAACAGCGGTTGGCACTATCCCGGTATTTATCTCCATCATTGGGGAGGCAAGGGCAGCCGCCCGGAAATCTCCAGGATACTCTTCCAGATACAGGGCAGCGATTGCCCCTCCCATGGAGTGGGCTAATAGATAGACGTCGTTTTTCTCTTTTTCGTTGACAACCTGCTGGTAAAATTTTTTCAGGTCCCGGACGTAGTGGTTGAAATCCTCGACATGGCCTATGCAGGGGTCATGCAACATCCTGCCTGAAACTCCCTGTCCCCGGTGATCATACATATAGATAGAAAATCCCTGTCTGTAAAGGTCATAAGCAGTTTCCTTGTATTTAAGAAAACTTTCTCTCCGGCCGTTTACTATAACAATTCCCCCTTTATCTCCCTGACTGTCGGTGTATCTGTATCTTATGGTAATATCGCCGCATCCCTTGAATGCCCCTTCCCGGGTACCTTTCCAGAATCTTTGAATCGCGGTTTGTTTAGCAGGGTAGTTAAGCTCGTCCTCTGTTGTTAAACCGTAATCATTGTTCAGGGCAGGGGTGAAATCAGGAGAAATCAGAACAAGTATAGTTGACATGAAGAGGATAAGACGGGTATATAGCATAGTTTATACTGTTTTTTCAGTCCATGGATTACCGCCGTGACTCCACTTATTAATAAGCCGAACGGTTCCAGGTCCAATTTTTAAACTCTCAGGGGACAGGCTCTGTTTACCCCCACTTCTTACCTGATGGGAACAAGATAATTTTCACTAAAAAAGGAAGGCTTTCACTTAAATCTAATTATTTCAAAATCATATTAACTTAGATGTGTTATGATCAGCAAGAAGGATTAATCTTGAAATGGAATGAGGGGCTTATAAGCACCTTAAGGCCTTACTTTGTCCGGTCAGCCGAGTCCGGCCAGCCCAATACCTTTAAAAATCTTTTTTATTAATAACGGCAGACAGCAGAAAATGAATCCAGGAAAAAAAATTACGGTATTACATCTGAGAAACCGGTTTGCAGGTGACTATCCTTTGATTAACCAGGTTATTCTTGGTTTAAACGAGGGATATAAACATATCGTCTGTTATTTGACCGATAACGGCAATAAAGCCGATTCTCTCCTGGATCTCGGCTATAATGTAATATGGTTGCCTTATGCCAAGAAAGATTTACGTCATTTCAGATATGGGGTGGTAAAAGAGCTGGACAGGATTGTCCGGGACAATGATGTGGATATTATCCATGCCCATCGCCATAAGCCCACTTTTTACGGACTCCTGGCGGCCAGAAAAAACAGGGACATCAAATTGGTGTCTACAATTCATGGCATGAATCGGACCAGGACCCTGGCCCGGAGAATCCAGAACCGGATATTATGGCCAAGGGCTCACGCCTTCATCTGTGTATCTGAATCTGTCAGACAGGATGTTATATCTACCAATCCAGGACTTGATCCCGGCAGGCTCCGGGTATTATATAACGGCATTGACTTGAAGCCCTTGGCTAATGTGGCTAAGAGTAAAGAGGAAATCAGGAGAGAGTGGGGCCTACCTCCTGACCGTTGGCTATGGGGTACTGCCGGCAGACTGGTCCCGGTAAAAGGACATGAGGTTTTGCTCAAAGCTTGGGCCGGCGGTGGATTAAAGGAGCGGGGCGGGCATCTGGTTATTGCCGGAGAAGGTCCCTTGAGAACCGAACTTGAAAGATTGAGCCAGGATCTGGGAATTGACGATAATGTCACTCTTCCGGGTAAGACCGCCAATATTCCGGATTTCCTTAACGCCCTGGATGGCTTTGTGATGCCGTCCTGGAAGGAAGGATTTGGGTTGGCTCTCCTGGAAGCCATGGCCGCCGGACTACCCATAGTCGCCAGTGAAACCGGGGGCATTCCCGAGATATTGTCTCCACTGACCGAAAACAGTCATAGTTACATGGTGGAGCCCGGCCAGAAGGAAGATCTGGCCAAGGCTATGAACGCGGTAATGAGTTGGTCGCCTGAAAAATATAGTCAGGCAGTAGCAGAGATAAAAGAGAAATCTTCCTTTTTCGACGCCCGGACCATGATCGCTGAAACCGATGGCCTATATAAAGAGATTGCCGGAGTTAATTAATTAACTTGATTATTAAAAATGCTTCTGAAATAATCTGTTTGTGCCGAAAACAGGAATTGGATGATAAACCAGGATATTGGCTTCCCAGGGTAAAGTCAGCCGCCGAAAATCCCAACAAGGTCTTGAAAAGTGATAATGATAAACTTACTTTGAAGACCAGACTTGAACCCTGGGGAGAAGTCTGTCTACAGCATAGGGAGTGGCAAGGTTACAAGAAACAATTATCTTTTTTTCGTATACCCCCTGGTAGAATAACCTGGAACTTTTCATCCACTTTAATAGATCTTGATATTCCGGTGGTTGAACAGCTGCTTTATCTGGAAATCAGAGATAAAGGTTTTGTCTCTCATACCTGGCAGGTAAGTCAATGGCTTGAAGGCAATAATCTCGGTAAGATGGCCAGGGATAGAACAAGTGGGACAGAAGATCAGATAATCAACATCTTAGAGCAGGCTTTATTGGTAATTGCTTCTCTGCATGGAAAGGGCTTCATTCATGGAGATTTGAAATGGAGCAATATCCTTTACGTACCAGGACATGAAAGTGAAATTATTTTAACTGATCTGGATCATGTCCGAGTCTGCAATTCGCCTGCTGCCATGGGGAGGGATCTGGCCCGGTTTATTTTGTCGGCCACTGAGTTTAATATGGCAAAAAGAGTAGAGGATAAGCTAATTACCGGTTATTTAAAGGCATTCAGGGGGCGTGCCGGAAAAGTGGAGAAGAGTCTTTATAAGCAGTTGGCCCGGAAACGAGGAAAGTATGAAAAAAGGCGACCGGCTGCAACTTAGATATTATTTAATATGTGCAGAAAAAGAGGGAGAAGTGAAGTTCTTGGTTATTACACATTGGCAAGAACCCTCCGTTTCTTTGAAGACTTTACCGTGAGATCCATCAAAAGCAAAAGGGTGACTGGTTCTGGAATGCCAAGATTACTACAATAATTTCGTGTTCAGAAAGAGGACAGAAAAAACGGTACACTACATCAGATTACACTGCGAATAATCTCAATAAACCGGCTGCCGACCGGCTCAAGCCCATAATTGTTTATATATTGCTGGGCATTACTGCCCTGTTTTTTGCGCAGGCTGCTGTCACGGATCAATTTCAGCAAGGATTCTTTCCACTGCTCCGGGTCTTCTGCTGTTAATCCGGCGCCGCTTTCCGAAATCAACTTTCCATTGATTTCCACCGGCGAAGCTACTGTCGGCAAACCAGCGGCAAAATATTGCAGTACTTTAAATCCACATTTGCCCCGCGTAAAGCGGTTATCCGGCAAGGGGGCCAGGCCGATATCGCACTCAGACAGGTCTTTTATCTGCGTCTGCATTGACCAGGAACATTTTTCCACGGGCATGGAGTCCATCTCCAGAAAATCATCACAGATAATGCGCAGTATAACGGAATTATCCATCCGGCCGATTTCTTCTAAAGCAGGGGCAATATCGGCTAAATATTTTAAAGTTGCCCGGCTGCCGATCCAGACCAGCCGGATATAGGAGTCTGGTTGTTGTGAATCGATTTCTTGATATTCCGATAAATCCAAGCCGGTAGGCAGGATCTCCACATTCGAAGAAAACGGACGAGCAAGATCAGCCAGGTAGTCATTGCCGGCAATAGCCAGATCCGATATTCCTGCCGTCCGGCGGAATAATCGAAAGTGAGAGGTATTGTCTTTTTCCGGTTGCCGGGGACTGTACATAATCGCATCATCAAAATCGTAGATGATTGACCGGGCGGAGTTTCGAAGAATTCTTGCATCCCAGATATTCAGGGTCTTTTTATGCAGCAGTACAGCATCATAATCCTTTGCCTGCCGCAATAGGTGCCAGCGATTGAGATAGCTTTTGGGTAATTTTTCCAGACGCCACTCTATGCCGGCCTCGGTAAGCCGGTCCAGATAGATACCGATCCGCTGCCGGAAACTTGCCCTTAGGGGGTTGTTGGATAATATCAATAAGCGTTTTCGTGTCATATTTATCCTTACTTACGAGGTTGTCACTATAATATGCACCATGAAAAAATAACAAGAACAATTTCTGGCGTGTATTATTCATCAGGGACGTTAAGATCAGAAACTGTCAGGCAATTGTGGACTATGGGAACCAATGGAAACGGAAATAAGAATCGACATCGACAAGAGATTGCATAAGGAGGATCAGCCGGTGATTATCGATATCGGCTGCGGGCAAAAAAAGAAACCGGGGCGGATCGGGATCGACCAGTTTGATCTTCCGGAGATTGATATTGTCACAGACATCGAAAAGGGACTTTCTTTTCTGCCGCAGCGTTCTGTGGATGAGATCCATTGCCGCAGTGTCCTGGAGCATATTCATAATTTTGATTTCCTGTTAAGGGAAATTATGCGGGTGCTGAAAGAAGATGGACGCGCCTATGTATTTGTACCACATTTCTCAAATCCATACTATTATTCGGATCCCACCCATGTAAGACCTTTCGGACTTTATACTTTCTATTATTATGCGGATTTTGAACACCAGCTAAAACGGAAGGTTCCGAATTTTTATTCCGACCTTCGCATTCAAATTATTTCTCAAAAGCTGGTCTTTAGGTTTGAATTTGCCCTGTTGGGTTTTCTGAAGAAAGGTCTCGGACGGGTAATTAATTCCTGCCAATGGTTTCAGGAATATTACGAAGAAAATCTGGTGTATCATCTGCCTGCCCATGGCATTGAATTCGTGATCGGTCATCCGCCGCAGGAAAAGTCATCTGCTGAAAACGCCTGATTAAGGTTGGCTCTCAGTTTTTGGCAGGGGCACTGATTAATTGATGTTATAAGCCTTATGCTTGGCCAACCTGAGTTCAGTCCTTTCCTGCACTTGTGCCGCCAGTTCATTCTTGCGGGGCAATAACTCTCTGTTTTCCCGGAGATAGGAAATTAAAAAGGCTATTCTATCTGTTCTGGTTATTACCGGATCCAGAGTCATATTTATCTGCACCAGGTTTTTGAGTCTTTTTTTACATGACAGATACCTGCCATGGATGGATGTTCTTTCATTATCCACAAACCAGATAGCAAGCGGTGATTCCTGAACCAGGATGTTGCCCCAGCGCAGGTCCCCATGGAAAATCCCCTGAGAATGTAATTGCCCTATAACACTTCCCAGTTTCTTGATAAGACGTTTTTTCAGAGCAATCTGTTCACGGTTCAGGTCAGGAACGAATTTTTCGCTGACAAACTGGGTTAAGTTTCTGGCGTTGGGAGGGGCTTCTGTTAAGCTGAAATTCAAATTTCCCTTGCTGCCTGTCAGTATAAAGCCGGGAACATTAAAGCCGTGTCTCAGGAGCAACTGGCTTCCTTGTAATGAACGTTCGGCCCGGCTGCCCCTGAACATGGCTTTAATCGGTTCGAACATGTTGCGGTTTAAGAAAACCTTATGAAAATATTCCTGACCGTTGTAGTTGAATTTGAAAACACGACTATATGAGGAGCTGCTGAAAGGCTGGAAATCGGGATCTTTTCCAAGATCATTCCGGCAGCATTTCTGCAACAGGTTCTCATCCACATATTCTTTATATATTTTGAGCTTAAAACCGTTATAAGCGATTTTTCTATATTTTTTCATATAAGGCATTGTAATTTAAAAACATCATCAGCATAAACTGAAGGACAGTCTGATCAGGTTTAATGGATAAGAAATAGTTGTATCAACCATGGTATAATTTCGGTCAGGCTATTGTTCCAGGCTGTTGCTTTTCGGGGCCAGATTATTTTTCAGAGTGTGTCTGCGTATCTTTTCAGTCTTTTTAACTACGCATTTATATCTGAACCTGTCAATAAGATCAAGGTGGGTTTTTCCTTTGTAGCTGCAGAAAAGAAAAAATCTGTCCTGTTCTGAAAAAATCGACCGGGGAAGACTAACATTCAATTCGGCCAGTGCCTTGATCGGCCAACGGAAGCGGTTTATTATTTTTCGATCAACATGCTGGAGATCAAAGAGGGCTATGACGGGATCCGGTGAATCTATATCATTAACCAGGATATGGGTGGCATTGAAATCCTTCTGGTTAATTGCATGCTTATGCATATGACGGGCATAACGTGCAATTGCTGCCAGAATATTTTTTCTTTTTTCCTGATTGATCGGCGATTCCAGTTTTTCCGGGTGCCGGAGAATTATATCCTCCAAGGCATACAAGGGGCTGAAATCCATTGTAATCAGAAATGACCGTAATGTTGAGCCGGTCCTCCGCATACCTCCGGCTACAGGAGTTGCGGTTGCCAGGCCCTTGTTCCGGAAATCGCAGTAGTTGTTAAACTCTCTGAGTCCCTCGCCCTGCAGTTTTTCAGATATTTTCCATAAATCTGTTTTTCCGGTTAGGCCTAAGGGCTCACTGTGTTTTTTAAGAAAAAAAGACCTCAGGTTGGTTCCCACTTCCGGGGTACCATCCCTGTTTTCCGGTAAAAAATATTTCAGATCTATTCTGCTGACAGATCGATTGTTTTTACTTTTTATCATTTCTCCTTCAGTATAATCCCACACTTTATCAAAGCTCGTTAAGTCCGCGCTTGCCAGAGTCCTGCCGAATTCTCTGTTAATTATGAGTTTTTCCCTGCTGCTATGGGTCAGCCTCTTACAGGTTATAGGACGGGAAAGATCTTTTTGGAGTTGGTTCATGTTCCGGTCCCGCCTATTTCCTCTATTGTCCCGACTATCGTGGGTATACGGCTGTAAAGATCAACCCGGTCTGAGTAGGATAAGGCCAGTTGGTGCCAGTTAGCCCGGTCAGGGGCAAGTAATACATCCCGGAGAAGACGATTCATTGTTTCCTGATTAAAGGGGTTGCAGGGGATTACCCTTCCTGCGCCGGATGCCTTGATATGTCTGGAAAACCCGCAGTTTTCCGTAGCCAGTACCGGTACTCCGGCAGTTATTGCCTCCACTATGGGATTGCCGGTATTTTCATTCAAAGAAGGCTGCAGCACCAGATCAGCATCAGCCAGAAAAGCGGGGACATCATCTCTGCCTCCCAGGAAAATAACCCGGTCATGGATCCGAAGACGGCGGGCCATCCTCTTGTATTTTCTTTCATTACCCCGACCTATAATCACAAGCCAAGTTTTATTAAGCAAGGAAGAAGGCAGTGAGGCAAGAGCCCTGATGGATCTGTGTACCCCCTTGGTATGAAAATTAGAGCCGATCATAAGAAGCAGGTTGTCATTTTCGGCCAGTCCCAGGTCCGATCCGGCCCCGCCTTTTTTTCCCTTTTTGAGCCGGGAGCGGATAAGGTCTTTATTCACCCCCGGCGGGGCGTAATGAAACCTAACTTCCTGGGTGTGGTAAAGCTCCTGGTATATCTTTTTTTCTTTTTCCGAGAGATAGATTATTTCCGTTTTTGACTCAGGAGAAAATACCGCCTTTTCAAAGCCTGACAAAATCCTGTATCTGGGAGTCAGTCTGGAAAGCAGTCCTCTCTCTCTCCCGATCCTGTCCAGATAGCAGGTATCGCCGGCATAGTACAGGTCCAGTCCGGGCATCTTGTTAAAACCGATAACCAGGTGGGCGGGTTTTTCCTGAAGTCCGGCCTGCAGCTTCCGGACATAATCTTCTGCCCTGCGGTGGTTACTCCATCCCCTGACAGGCAGGATCTTTAGATTAAGGGATTCAGGGAGACTTCCATCCCACTGCATGGTATATACGTCAACTTCATGTCCCCGCGCCGCACATTCATCTGCTACAGATTTGAAATTTCTTTCCAGACCGCCGTACGGAAAGTAACTGAAGATACAGAAGGCCAGCCGCATAAGATCTTATTTTTCTCCCTGAAGGATCTGTTCGATTACGTCAATATCTTCAGGCCGGTCAACTCCATGTCCCCGGTGGGAAGTGGTTACTACGTTAATGGGGATCCCGTTTTCCAGCAGCCGCAGCTGTTCCAGTTTTTCCTTTTTTTCAAGGAAGCCTTTGTCCAGCTCGACGAATTTTTTCAGGGTCTTCATCCGGAAGCCGTAGAGGCCGATATGGCCGTAAAAACCTTCGGATATGCCAT
The DNA here is from genome assembly GCA_046537975.1 of Desulfurivibrionaceae bacterium. Taxonomy (GTDB): domain Bacteria; phylum Desulfobacterota; class Desulfobulbia; order Desulfobulbales; family SURF-16; genus JAWLDV01. Next base: position 33,871 of record JBKHJR010000004.1, on the reverse strand, counting down.
CTCTCGGGTAAGGGATCATGGATCTTGAAAAGTAGAGGGCCCGGTTGTCCCCGGAAATTACCACCTTGACCTGATCAGGATCCTCGGCCTCGGCGGCGCTTATGGGGCGGGCCAGAGTGGAGACCTGTACTTCCGGGCTGCTGAAAGGTGAGGCCAGTTCCGATAACATTTCCGGTTCCAGGGCAGGTTCGTCCCCCTGGATGTTGAGAATTATATCATTGTCATCTATCTCCATAATACCGGCGGCTTCCAGCACTCTTTCCGTACCGCAACTGTGATCCGGGCTGGTCATCAGGACGGGAATATCCAGATTTTTTGCTGCCGCATATATTTTTTCACTGTCCGTGGCCAGGACTACTTTCTCCAGAACAGAGCAGCGGCAGGCCCTGGTGTAGACATGCCATATCATGGGCTTGCCGCGGATCTCGGCCAGAGGTTTGCCTATAAAGCGGGATGAGGCATAACGGCTGGGTATAATACCATAGCATTTTGGTTTATCGGCCATAATCTTATTACAGGTATCGGGTTTTCAGTTGTCCAGCATGGAGTTAATCTCGGCAACCGCGATCCGGGTCCCTCCTCTATAGGCTTCAAAATAGGCGAGAGCGTATCTGCGGTTTTTTTCACGGTCCTGGGGCTGAATAAGGTCATTTTCAAGTAAGGCCAAACACTCCTGCCTGTCCCCGGCCTCCTGAACCAGTCCCTGATCGATTATCTGCCGGCCTACCCAGTGGAAATTGGACCAGTTGGGACCGATAACAGGCCTGATTCCATGGACAAGAGGTTCCAGAAAGTTTTGGCCTCCCAGGGGAGCGAGGCTTCCTCCCACAAAAACGGCCCGGGCCAAGCTATAGGCCGAAGAGAGTTCTCCCATTCTGTCCCACAGGATAACCTGGCCTTTGTTTGCCGGTTTGGTCAGCCGGGAGCGGGATATCCAGTCTGCTGATATCCCGGCAAGTCTTTTCCGCCAGGACTTTATACGGTGCATATGACGGGGGAAGAGTCCGATTATTACTCGCGGATGCCTCCTTAGAAGGTCAGAGATCAGTTCCCTGACTTCCCTTTCTTCTCCCTGTCTTACAGAAGCCAAAACTATAAACAGGGAATCGGGAGGAAGGAGGTCGGTAAGGGGGTTCTGAACACCGGCCAGGGGAGGGCTGGTACTGATGCGGTCAAATTTAAGATTAGGCATTTTCCCGACTACCTCAGTGCCGAAAAGTCTTCTGAAGCGTCTGGCATCTTCATCAGACATTGCCATGACCCTATCAGGACGGATTTTTCTCCAGAACGTAGGCCACAACCGGTAATATCTCAGGCTTTTTTCGGTCATGCGGCCGTTAATCACCAGTACCTTCACCCCCTTATTTTTGCAGACCGTCAAAAGCCCCGGCCACAATTCACTTTCTAAAAGTACTACCAGCCGGGGATCTGCGGCTGTAACCGCTTTTTCCATAAGCTTGGGGTTGTCGAAAGGAAAAAACGCCCTCTCCACAGTCAGATTAGAGATGTCAAATTCTTGATTCCGGAGTGCTTTTTCTATAACCTCTTTGCCCTGGCCGGTATTGGTGGTAAGGAGAACTCTAAGTGGTCCGGAGCTGTTGAGGCCGGACAATACTTCCAGGGCAAGATAGGCTTCTCCCACTGAGGCCGCCTGTATCCAGAGATCAGCCCGGGAGGGCTGCTTCTTTACAGTCCTTTCCGTAAAGCCCTCTTTCAGGCGTCCGTGGAAGTAGAGTACGGGAATAGCCAGATTCCAGCACCATTGATAAATTTTAAAGGCTGTAGAAAATACAGTGGGAGACATACTGGTTGTTGCTGACCTAATACGGTCACGGCAGATTGTATATTGAATTTATGATTGCTTTTTCAATAGTGTTTGCGATTTTTGCACAGTCTAATTAATTTAAGAGAGGTTTGTTGGCAATCTTATTATATTAACCGCAACTTGTCATGGTCAGCAAGTGAAATTTGGGAAATGAGATCTGGGGCCCCCTTAACCCTAACTCTGAATTCAGGACGAAAGATGCCTACCATACTGATAGTCGATGATGAACTGAGCATGCGGGAATTCCTCAAGATCTTCCTGGAGAAGGAAGGCTACTCGGTTCAGACAGCCGCAGACGGCAACAGCGCCCTAAAAATAATTAAACGGGAAAATGTTGATCTTGTGGTCTCTGACATAAAGATGGAGGGGATGGGAGGACTTGACCTTCTCAGTTCAGTCAAAGAGATCAGCTCTCTGCCTTTTATACTGATAACCGCCTTTGCTTCTCCGGAAGACGCGGTCAGTGCCATGAAATACGGGGCCTTTGATTACCTGACCAAGCCCTTCCAGATCGAAGAGTTGATTGCTGTTATCCGTTCAGCCTTGGCCAGCAGCATTGAAACAAATGCCGTCTCCAGAGATGGTGAGTCAGAAAACGGGTTTCGGGATATTGTCGGCAATAGCAGGACCATGAGGCAGCTTTTTGACAGGATAAAAAAAATCGGTCCGACTCACGCCAATGTTCTGATCTACGGAGAATCCGGTACGGGCAAGGAGCTGGTGGCCAAGGCAATACACCAACAGAGTGAGGCGGCAGCCAGACATTTTGTTCCGGTAATATGCAATGCTATCCCCGAGACTCTTTTTGAGAGTGAACTGTTTGGCTACAGGAAAGGCGCTTTCACCGGAGCGGATACCGATAAAACCGGTCTTCTGGTAACCGCGGACCAGGGCACCGCCTTTTTTGATGAAATAGGTGAGCTGTCCCCCCAGGTTCAGACCAAACTGCTTCGGTTTCTTCAGGAGCGGGAGGTCAAAAGGGTCGGTGACAACCGGGCCAGACAGGTCAATGTCCGGATCATTTCCGCTACCAACCGGGACCTGGAAGAAGAGATAAGGGCGGAACGTTTCCGGGAAGATCTTTATTACCGCCTGGCTGTGGTCCCCATGCGTGTTCCGCCTCTCCGGGAGCGGAAGGAGGATATCCCGCTTCTGGCTGACTATTTTCTCAGAAAGTATTCTCAGGCCTTCAACAAAGAGGCTCCGACTCTGTCCTCCTATGCCCTGGAAGTCCTGATGGGATATGATTTTCCAGGAAATGTCAGGGAGCTTGAAAACATAATTGAACGCGGGGTAGCAATGGCAACCTCCAACCTCATTCTTCCGGAGAGTTTGAATGTACTGAGTCCGTCTTCGATAAAAGAGGACAGTGCTGAGAAGCGGACCGGTATCCCGTCAGTTGCAAGTGAAAAGGAACTTTTCGAACACGGTCTTGAAAAAGTAATGGTCAGTCTGGAAAAGGAATTTATTCAACTTGCCCTGCAAAAGGCCGGTAATTCCAAGATGAAAGCGGCTGATCTTCTGCAGATCAGCTTCCGCTCCCTGCGCTACAAAATCAAAAAATACAATATAGAGTGAAAGAAGATCACGATCAGATGAAAAAGATCCTGTTATGGATTCTCTTTTTCCGGGTTCTCCTTATTACCGTCAGCCTCGGTATTACGGTTATTCTGGAGCAGGGGGAAGTGGATCTTATTTACGCCTCTATTGACCATGTGATTATCTTTACCGCCTTTGTTTACGTTTTCACCATTATTTCCGCTTTTATAGCCAGAAGACTGCCTTATCTCAGGACTTTTTCCTGTCTGCAGATAATCACTGACATTATTCTTACCTCCATCCTGATTATTTTCACCCAGAGCAGCCAATCGATTTTTACCATCATCTATTTTTTCCCCATTATCTGCGGTGCATTTTTGCTGCGCCTTAAGGGCGGTCTGCTCATGGCGTCCATTACCACTCTGTGCTACGGAATGGTATTATATGCGGAATATACCGGGATTTCCGCCCGTGTCATTCCGGGTTTTATATCCCACCTGAGTAATCCCGAAACAGGCCTTCACCATTTTGCCGTATTCGGAATCAGTTACTTTCTGGTCGCTATCTTGAGTTCTCTCCTTATTGAACGTCTCTACAGCATGGAAAAGGCTCTTACCGCGACAAGCCGCGATCTTGATCAACTATCCTATCTTTACAAGCAGATCTTCGATGATGTCAGCACCGGCATACTGACAGTCGATGCCCGGGGAAATATCACGTCCTGTAACAGAGCAGCCGAGAACATAATCGGCTATTCGAGTTCGGAAATAGAAGGCTGGAATTTGGCCGATTATCTGCCTCAACTTTATATGGAAAAAAAATCCGACAGGGAAGACCGGCCTATGGTCTGGCTGACCAGAAAGGACGGGGCTGAAATCCCGGTGGGCTACTCCTGGACCCCCTTGAATATAGACCGGGATGCCGGCGAAAGCCGGGTTTATACCATGCAGGACTTGAGCCGGATCAAGGAAATGGAGGATAAAGTCCGCCAGTCCGAGAAAATGGCGGCAGTCGGTAAAATGGCAGCCGGTCTCGCCCATGAGTTCCGTAATCCCATAGCCGCCATTTCAGGAGCAAGCCAGGTGTTGAATAAAGATATTCCTGACAACAGTGCCCAGAAGGGTCTTATAAAGATTATCAGCCGGGAGAGTAAAAGGCTGGAGATTACCATCCGCGATTTTCTGCAGTTTTCCAAACCTGCTGTTCCGGAAAAGGAATGGGCCTCTCTTTCCGGTATTGTTGACGAAGTTGTTGAGTTGTTCAGTCAACAGCATGCAGGATGGTCTGATTCCTACAGGGTGAAGAAGGACTTCCCGGAAAATATGGATGTCTGGGGGGACAGGGCCCAGCTCAAGCAGGTGCTTATAAACCTGATCGATAATGCCGCGGAAGCCATGGGAAATAAGAATGGAGTAATCAACATATCAGTAAATGAAACAGAAGGTAATGACGATCCGGTCGTTATAGAGGTATCTGATACCGGAGAAGGTTTTACTGAAAACAGTCTTAATAAGATATTTGATCCTTTTTATACCGGTAAAAGGAACGGGACCGGTCTGGGTCTTGCCATAGTGAAACAGCTTGTTGAAGGTCATGGGGGAACAGTCAGGGCGGCAAATAATCAGGAAGGATCAGGGGCGGCCATAAGCTTTACTCTGCCGCTTCCTGACTAAAGGATTACAGGATTTACCTTATACCAGATAGCGGAGCAGATGCTGTTCCACTTTGTACTGCTGACGGAGCACGTTACCTGCAGCTTCTTCCATTTCAGCAATTTCGGTTCCGGGATTTATTTCATAAATGGCACTGCAGTTATAGTTGAGGCAGAACATGGGCTTGGCCTTGAAAATACAGCCGTTATCTCCTAAATAGACACATTCAGGTCCGTTATCCTGCTGAAAATCAACATCCACACCCAGCAACAGATTAATCAGAATTAGAATGCTGTCAGTCTCTCCGGCCATAAAGGCGGAACAACAGCCTCCGCCGCTTTTCCGGCCGCATTCCGTACAGATACTGAACATAGCCAGGGAAGCCATTTTCTGCTGCAGGGCGTCAATCAGGTCATCCAGCCTGTTCAGTTCCTGCCTGATCCATCTGTCACTGTCAAACCCGGCCTGATATTTCCGATAAAGATTTAGGGCAAGATCAAGCTTGTAAGTGACGTCGCTGAAGTATAAGCTGTTTAAATCCGTAATCATAGTATATCCCTGTTGGCCAGAACCCAGACACACCACCTGTCCTTTCTTTTTCTCTCCAGGAACCTGATCCTGGAAGAGGGGAGGTCGGCCAGCAGATCCGCTTCCATGGGCTGGATAAAACCGGAAAGGATATACAATCCACCTTCCCAGAAAGCGGGAAGCGAAAACAGTTCCTGCAAGAGGCCCCGGTAAAGGTTGGCGATTATGAGATCGCTTCCCCCGGTATCTGGCGGTTGTTTTAGAAGATCCTGCTGCCGAACCGTTACCCGGTCTTCCACGTTATTCAGCCTGCAGTTGGCCCCGGCCACCTGGCAGGCCAGATTGTTGTTGTCTATGGCGCTGACCTGCTCCGCACCCAGATGAGCGGCCGCAATGGAGAGGAGACCTGTTCCGGCACCCAGATCCAGGACGTTTTTTATTTTGATTTCCGGAGTGGTAAGATACTTAAGGAGGAGTTCCAGGCATGTCCTGGTGGTGGGATGAAAGCCGCTGCCGAAAATAACGCTGGGATCGATCCGGATGTCCGCCGGAGCGTTATCCCAGACCGGGGCTATTCTCAAAGAGTCAATGGTGAAGCCGGTGATATTCTGGCCGGACTCCCAGTCTTGATAGGACAGATCAGCCTGGTAAATAAGTTCGCACTTATTAACCTTACAAATATCTTTTATCAGGGCGTCTTTTTCCCTGTGAAAAAACAGGACGGCTGTATCGTCTTCCATCCAGACGCCGATCAGGTCGGGATCGTTAACTTTCGGGATGTGGGGAAGATCGAGATGATATACGTAAAGATGTTCGTAAAAAGTGTATGGCGGTTTGAGCATTGCAGAATTTGAATTTCCGATTTTAAGATTCAAATAAATATATTAGATTAATTCTGAACTTATGGCCCTATCCCGGTCGGCTCAGGAATACTGTAGACTTAAATAGCATAGATACCTGAAAACTTAAATCTTAAAATATCAAGGAGGCTTTTTATGAAAGTGGTGGCTTTTAACGGCAGTGCCAGAAAGGGCGGCAACACCTCAATTCTTCTCAATGCTGTTCTGGAGGAAGTTAAAAGGGAGGGAGTTGAGACGGAATTGGTGGAAATGGCCGGCGAAAACCTGCAGGGCTGTATAGCCTGTTTCAAATGCCTGGAAAATAAGGATCAACGGTGTTCGGTGGATAAGGATTCCGTAAATGATTATATCGAAAAGATGCTGGCCGCTGATGCTGTAATTCTTGGTTCACCTACTTATTTTGCCGATGCCTCCTCCAATATGAGGGCCCTGATTGAGAGGGCCGGCATGGTGGCCAGATGCAATGAAAATATGTTAAGGCACAAGCTGGGAGCCGGGGTGGTAGCGGTAAGGAGAGCAGGGGCCTACCAGGTGTTTTCTTCTCTCAATGCCTTCTTCCTCATTTCGGAGATGATAGTGGTCGGCTCGTCATACTGGAATATAGGTATTGGCAAAAATGCCGGCGAGGTAAATGAAGACCGGGAGGGATTAGACACCATGCGTGATCTGGGCATTAATATGTCCTGGCTTTTAAAAAGGGTCTGCCACTGACTTTAAAAGTTAAATCAGAATTTCTTTTGATTTTCTTATCAAGCAGACAGGTTCAGTATACTGAATTTATTAAAATTCATACAATTAACTCCCGGTATGGGCAGGCCGCTTGCCGGTAATAAAAATACATGGATAAAAATGTCCAAAAAAATCATGGATAGAACGCGAGGGGCACTGGTCCTGATCCTGCTCCCCATTCTGACTTTTCTGGCAAGCATTGCAGGAATTATAGGCCTCCTTGTTTTTCGGGTCTCCGCCCGAACGATCCAGGCAGTTCCGGCACTCTGGGCCAGGATCCTGCTTAAGGTCGCCGGTGTTGAAGTTACTGTGGAAGGCATGGAAAATATCGAGAAGGATAAGACCTATATTTTTGCCGCCAACCACCAGAGCCAGTTTGATATTTTCGCCATGCACGCCGCTTTCCCCCATGAATTCCGCTGGCTTGCCAAAAAAGAGCTGTTCCGGATCCCCCTGTTCGGGATGGCCATGCGTTTGGCCGGTTATCTGGAGGTGGATAGAAGCCACGGCCGTCAAGCCATGAAGAGCCTGGTGGAGGCGGCCAAGACCATTGCCAGGGGCAGTTCGGTTATTATTTTTCCTGAAGGGACCAGGACGCCCGACGGCAGGTTGCAACGATTTAAAGGGGGCAGTACCGTGATTGCCGTCAAGTCCGGAGTGCCCATGGTACCCGTGGCTATCACCGGGACCTATGAGATCCTGCCCAAAGGTAAACTGTTGGCCAGACCCGGCAGGATAACCATACGAGTGGGGGAGCCTGTTGACACCGCGGGGTTTACCATGAAGCAGAAGCATGAGCTGGCTGATCTTGTCCATGATAAGGTGGCTGAGCTTCTCAAAACAGACGGGTCCCGGAAAGAGTGAAGCTTAATTCTTTCCGGGCCGAGTCCATTCCGGCCTCTACCCCCAGAGGCAGAGTAAGGTTTCTCAGGCCGTGGCCCACCGGAAAATCGGCCCAGATCGGGAAATCTTCTTTCTGGAAAAGTTCCAGTACCAGGTCCCATATATCTTCCTCATCCCCGCAATTGGAAAATTCGCCCAGAATAAGACCCCTTATCCCCTTGAACTTTCCCGCCATATAGAGATGAGTGAAGAGCCGATCGATTCGGTAGGGGGATTCCCCCACATCTTCCAGAAAGATAATCTTGTCCTGCCAGGAGATCTCATAAGCGGTTGAGGTTAGATGAGCCAAGGTGGTCAGGTTGCCTCCGGAAAGAATTCCCGTGGCGTCGCCTGCTTTGAGGATCTTTATCCTGTCCGGGCTGATCCGGGAAACCCGGCCGCTAAGCTGTTCGAATAAGAACTCGAGCGAAGTCCGGTTGCATTTGTTCAAGGTGGTCAGCATGGGGCCGTGGAAAGCAAGAAGGCCGCAGTACCTGTAGAGGGCCTGCAGGATACAGCATACATCGCTGAACCCCACTAATAACTTGGGGTTGGCTCTGATAAACCGGTAGTCCAGGAGGTTCAGGAGGCGCAGGGAGCCGTATCCCCCCCTTGCCGGCATGACTACTTTGACTTCGGGATCCTGCCAGATCTGTTCAAAGGCTTTTAAGCGCTGGCGGTCCGAGCCGGCAAGATAGCCTTGCCCGGCGGGCAGAGGAGCAGGCAGCTTGACCCGGAAGCCGTGACCTTCCAGGATGCTGATACCTTTTTGGAATTCCTCATCCTTCCAGGGGCCGGCAGGAGCAATTATACCGAAGGTATCACCTTTTTCCGGCAGTGGCGGGATAATCAGGGATGAATCAGCTGTTTCTGGCATAAAGTATCCGCAGACCGTTTAAAGTGAGCATCGGCTCCAGATTATCGATAATCCCGGTGCAGGGGGCAATCACTTCCGCCATACCTCCGGTAGCTATGACCCGGGGACGGGTAGGGAATTCCTTGATCATCATTTTCACCATGCCTTCCACCAGGCCTGTAAAACCGTAAATGAAACCGGATTGCAGTGCGGTCTCCGTGGTGTCTCCAATGGCCAGCGGGGGAGGGGAGTTGAGCTCCACCCGGGGCAGTTTCGCCGCTTCGTTGGTCAGGGCGTCGCTGGCGACCCTGAGGCCCGGGGCTATAGCGCCGCCTATATATTCTCCCCGCCGGGATATACAGTCAAAGGTGATGGCTGTACCAAAATCGATGATAATCAGATCCTGGGAGTACAGATCAAAGCCGGCCACGCTGTTAATAATCCGGTCAGCCCCCACTTCCTCAGGGGCCCTGGTGGCAATGGTAATTCCGGTTTCAAGATGGGGGCCGACTTCCAGGGGAACGGCTTCTGTATACTTCCGGCCCAGATCACGCCAGCTTTTTTTCAGAACCGGAACCACAGAACCTATGATAGATCCGGATATCATATCCAGGGAGAGGTTGTCCGCGGCGAAAAGACCGTGCAGGAGGACGGCCAGGTCATCAGTAGTATCATGACGGCTGGTCCTCACCCGCCAGTGGGCCAGGAGAAAATCGCCCTGAAAAAGGCCGATAACGGTATGAGTGTTGCCTACATCAACTGCCAGAAGCATAGGATTTCGTTCCTGGTTCAGGTTATTGATTAGATTTTAATTTCAGCTTTCCTGCTTAATGACATTAACTTATGTTACTGAGTCCATTTAATCTGGACATGGGGACCTACTATCAGCAGATTGTTGGGCAGAACGGTCTGTACCGTCTCCATGGTACTGCCGAAAAGCAGTTCCTTGATAACCCCGTGTCCGTAAGCCCCCAGAATTACAAGGGAGTCATGCGGGGTTTCATAAAGATTAACAGTAAAGTCTCCCGCCTTGAACCGCCACCAGTTCCTGACCTTTTCTTCCATTTCCTGCTCCAGGCCTTCTTCTTTGACTATCTGCCGGTAATCATCTTCCTTCTGTCTTCCTTCCTGGGTAAAGACGTCCAGTGGAAGTCCTGACAGCCAGGAGAGCTCCAACCCTACCCGGAGGGCCTTGACCGCATTCCGGGAGCCGCCGAAAAACACGGTGATGCTCCGCCATTTCTTGTAAACGGAACTGCCCAGCAATACGGGAAAAGGGGCTGTCTGAACCAGGAGCCTGACCTTGGGCCCGATGTAGCCCAAACCGATTTTGCTGGAAAGATCGCTGATGCTGCGCGGGCAGCACATAAAAGAAAAACGGGAGGGTAGATCAGGGAGTCCGGCGGCAGTAAAGGTCTCGGTTTCCAGAAAATAAGGTTCGGGCATGCCCTGTAATTCAAAGATTTCCCGGACATGTTTACGGGCTGTTCCGGGATTCCGGAGATATGAGCTGTCCAGGTCCACCTGGACTATGTTAAAGGCGAAATAGATAAGAAAGCTGCTGTAGTTCGGAATATAGACAACCGGAGTGATTCCCAGGGTCTTGCAGAAATAGGTGGACTGCAGAAGCAGTTCCCGGCCCAAGGGGGTGTTGCGGAAAACATGAAGGAGTTGTTTTTCCATTAAATTATAATTACAGTTTTAATTGAATTACGGGTCAATGAATAACTGAGGCCTATTGTAATACTGTAAGGCATTCTTGCCAAACATTATCCTGAATCAGGCCGTAATTATTCAAAATATCTCTCATCTTACGTCTCTGGACATATTAAAGAATGGCGGAAACCGGACGGAAGAAAAGGAAAAGAACTTTTCAGTGTCACTGCTGCAGACAGGTTAAGCCCTACTGTTACAACTGCCCCTGCGGTTTTATGATCTGTTATGACTGTTTCATGGAAAACAGGTGGGGGATAAGTAATGGACCGACCTGGGTCTGTCCTGACTGCGGCCGGGTCAGGATGACTTATTGATTGCTGGCCGGTGCCCTAACTCGAATTAAACAGGGAGTGCAGCAGGGGGCCGTTGCCCCGTCCTATACTATAGGGTGCGCTTTTTTCTATAAGCCGGGCGGTAAACTCCGAGGCCCTGGTGAAAGCTGTCCGGTCATCCCCGCTTAAGAGGTGATAAGCGGTAAAGGCGCTGGAGAAGGTACAGCCGGTACCGTGGAGGTTGGAGCTTTTTATGAAGGGATGGCTGTTCAGGTGGACAGAAGGCTCATCCGAAGAGGATTCGCCTCCGTATTCAGAGTCAGCCCTGTTAACCAGGAAATCGGTTACCATTTCCGGAGCTTCATTCAGGTGCCCTCCGGTCAAGCATACCGCTCTCAGGCCGGGGAATTCGGTGAGTAGCTGTCCTGCCGCCTGCAGGGCGGTTTCGCTGTCGGGACAGGCTGTTTTGCTGAGGGCGGCAAGTTCATCCAGATTGGGAGTTATTACAGTGGCCAGCCTGACAATTCCTTCCATCTCCGCACCGAGTCCCTCCTGTCCCCGGCCGTGGTAGAGTGGGTCGCCGCTGCCCGCAGCCCTCACCGGATCAAAAATTATTTCCCCTTCGTAATCATTCAGGCACTGCCTTACAGACTCGGCGATTTCGGCACTACCCAGCATACCAATTTTGATGTGGCTTACATTCAGGTCAGTCAGCACACTGTTAATCTGATCTTTTACCAGGGTGGGGGAAAGAGAGGAAAAATAACCGACCCCCCTGGTATTCTGGCAGGTTACCGCGGTAATAACTGCGCCGCAGTAAACCCCCACGGTTGTGAAGGTCTTGATGTCCGCTTGAATCCCCGCTCCCCCGGAAGGATCGGAACCGGCAATAGTCAGGACTGTTTTGAGCAGGTCGGATTTCATGGGTATAGGGGGTTAACCCTTTTTGATATCCTGCAGGGTAACCTGGAAGTGGAGCTGTTTATCCGCCAATGGATGGTTGAAGTCCACTGTCACCCGATCACCGTTGACTTCGATGACTGTGGCCGGGATGTTGTGTTCCTCCCCCTGATATTGGTTTTTAAATCCCACGACTGTCCCGGGAACGATTTCCGCATCCCGGTCCCAGTTGTCCCGGTCTACAGTTTGGACCAGTTCCTCCATTCTGGGGCCGAAGGCATTTTCCGGGTCCGGGGAAATGGTCCGGGTTTCCCGGACTTCCATGCCCATCACCCCTTCTTCAATTGCAGGCAGGACACTGCCTTCCCCGATCCTGAATTCAAGAGGGCCGTTGTCTTCAGATGAGTCAAAAATCTCGCCGTCCTCCAGATAGCCGTCATAGGTGATAATTACGGTGTCGCCATGTTCAGCTTTTGTCATATCTCCCAGCTCCCGAAATTTGCTGTAGTCGGAAAAAGAATATTTTATCTACCGTATTTTTCTGCTATAAAAAGTAATAGCAGTTTAGCACAGACTCAAAGCCATTACAAGAATCAGGCCCTGTGATACCTTTCAGATGCCCGGCCCGGCCCGGCAGAGAGAGTCTTTGTCTGTGCCTTAAAGGCGCCTGCAAAAGCAGTGACACCATTAAAAGCGGAAGCGTGGCTGGGTTACGGATACAGAGAGCGACGTTGTACGAAAAATCACGGCTGAGCCCGTTACTTCAGGAAATGGATAAAAATGATTGCAGAAAGAGAGGCCGGCATACTTGTTCATCTGACATCCCTTCCCGGTCCTTACGGTATTGGAGATATCAATTCGGGACTGGACTTCATTGATTTTCTCAGCAGGGCCGGGCAGTCCTGCTGGCAGATTCTTCCTGCTACCCCCGGCACTGATTTTTTCGACTACTCACCCTACATGGCCATGTCTGTCCTGGCAGGCAATCCTTTATTAATAAGTCCTGATCTGCTGGTTAAAGACGGATTGCTTGAGGAAAAGGATTTACCCGCCGATCCCGGTTTTCCGGATTACAGGGTCAAATTCTCTCTGGCGGCACCCTTCAGGAAAAAAGTGTTGAGAAAGGCATTCGAGTCTTTTAAGAAAGGTGAAAAACTGCATGATGCCTTTAAGCGTTTCTGCAGCCGGCATGCCTGGCTCGATGATTACGCTCTTTTCCAGGCCCTGAAAGGCAAATATGAAAAGAAAGCCTGGTTCCAGTGGCCCGGGGACCTGGCCAATCGCGATCCCGAGGCCCTGCACAGGGTCTCGGAAGAGTTGAGCCGGGAAGTGGACTTTCACAGGTTCAGCCAGTTCCTTTTTTTCCGGCAGTGGGGGATACTCAAGGAAAAAGCGGGCAGAGAGGGAATAAAGCTGATCGGCGACATCCCCATCTATGTCAGTCTGGATTCCGCCGATGTCTGGGCCAATCAGAACTGTTTTGATCTGGATCGCAAGACTCACAAACCCAGACATGTCGCCGGGGTGCCTCCGGACTACTTCAGTGAAACCGGTCAGCTCTGGGGTAATCCTCTTTATCTCTGGGGTTCCGCCCGCAATCCCAATAAAGATCTCGATGACTGGTGGAGGCTCAGGTTCCGCACTATAGCTGATTGTGTGGATGTCCTCCGCATAGATCATTTCCGGGCCTTCGCCTCTTACTGGGAAGTGCCGGGTTCTGAAGAAACCGCGGTCAACGGGCGCTGGAAAAAGGGTCCCGGAGCCGCTTTCTTTAAAAGGATTTCCGATGCCATCGAGGATCTGACCATTATTGCCGAGGATCTGGGCATGCATAATGAAGACGCTGCCAAGCTGCGGGCCAAACTGGGTTATCCGGGGATGAAGGTCCTGCAGTTCGCCTTTGATTCCGATTCCCGTAATCTCCATCTGCCCCACAATTTCGGGCATGACAACTGGGTGGTCTATACCGGTACCCATGACAACGATACCACCGTGGGCTGGTATCTGGATCCTGATGTTTCCGAGAGGGCCAAGCAGCGGGTCAGACGCTATTGCAATAGCGACGGTTCCGTAATCAATCGAGATCTCCTCAGACTGGCCTACGCCTCCACCGCCCGGTTCGCCGTGATCCCCATCCAGGATGTTCTGGGGCTGGGAAGCGACTGCCGGATGAACTTCCCGGGTACCGAGAAGGGCAACTGGCGCTGGCGCTGTCCCGCTCATTTCTTTTCTTCTGAAGTCAGCGATTATTTACGGGACGAGGCCGGCTTTTACGCCAGACTGGCAGCAGGTGGTGAAAAGTATGAAAGTAAAGAGTAGACAGTCGGGAGCAAGTAAAGGAAGAACAGACGTTAATTTAATAATATCCTCAAAAAAGATATACTATGAAAATTCTGGCCTTAAACGGTTCACCCCGGGAAAAAGGGAATACCCAGCTTCTTTTGGAGGCACTGAACGAGGGAGTGGAGTCAGCCGGCGGCGAGATGGAGATAATCCGCCTGAATGATCTGAATATCGCCCCCTGCATCTCCTGCGGGGGCTGCAACAAAGAAGGCAAGTGCGTGGTCAAAGATGACATGTCCATGGTTTATGACAAGATTGCCGAGACCAAAAGAATAATCCTGGCCTCTCCCATTTATTTCTACGGAGTAAGCGCCCAGGCCAAGGCCTGCGTGGACCGGGCCCAGGCCCTCTGGACCCGCAAGTATGTGCTGACCGCCAGGGAAGACCGCAATCAGGATCCTTCCTATAAGGGTTATTTCCTTTCAGTGGCAGCCAGCAAGGGGAAGAAGATCTTCGAGGGGGCGGAGCTTACCGCCCGCTATTTTTTTGATGCCCTGGATTTTTTCTACGGCGGTTCCCTGCTGGTCAGGGGGGTGGACAGTAAGGGGGCGATTAACCGTTATCCGGAAGAACTGGAAAGGGCCAGGGAGTGCGGAGTCAAAATAGTCAAGGGCGAGAATATCTCTTGACAACAGGGGCCCGATATTATAAAAATGAGCCCTTCTTTCTTGGCCCCTTCGTCTAGCGGTTAGGACGCCGGCCTCTCACGCCGGTAACACGGGTTCGAGTCCCGTAGGGGTCACCATTCACTGATTTCTTCCTGTTTTTTTCTTTTTTCTGATCCGTTCCGGCACCATCTTGCTGGTGGTATAGACCCGGCCGTTGGAAAGCAGGGTGAAGTTGCCGCCGTAAGGATCAGCCGGGATTTCCGGAATAATTCCCGCCTCTACCAAGTCCTCGAGTTTTTCAGGTGGCTGATCGAATTCTTCTTTGTACTCCGCCACCTTGTCCTCCAGATCGGCTATAATTTTCAGGGTTTCGATCCTCTGGGTCAGATAAGCCTTTATTTTGGGGGAGTCGGACTGCCGGAGTACTTTTTTCAGGAATGATATTCCGGCTCTGGTGTCTTTGCCGTAATGACTGAAACGGGCGGCAAGGCCGGTCAGGTAGTAGGGGGCTCCGGGCTTCCGGGAGGCCCGGCGCAGGTAGCGGCCGGCTTCATTGTAATCTTTCTGGAAAAAGAAGTGGTTAAAGCCCAGGAAGTAGAGGGGACGGTAATCATCCGGCCGGTTCCGGACCGCTTTCAGGAGGAGCTCATTGGCTTCCTCGATCATTCCGGCATCCCAGGGCAGCATCATCTCGCCGAACAGGTAAGGGTCCCAGAAGGTGGGATCAAGATCGGTGATCCGGTCGATCATGTCATGGATGAGCTGCCATTCCTCGGGAGAGGCCTTTTTTTTCTCCCCGATCTTTTCCCCCACGAAAAAAATGGTTTTCAGGAAAAGGAAATCAGCCACCAGGCCCTTGAATTCCAGACTCACCGCCTGAACCACCCCGGAGGGCATCCTGCCGAACTGGCTCATGGTCTCTGTCACGTATCCGGACCTGACCTCATAGACCCGGGGTACGGTAAAGACAATGAGCAGGACTGCCATGACAAGAGGGCATACAGTCTTGATCAAAAACCTCAAACTACATCTCTCCTTTTAAAGATCATTATGGAGATCAGGAGCAGGGCCAGGGTGTAGACCGCGGCGTAGAGGAGGAGAAGGCTTATCTCACCGACTGCCGGATAGACGCCGTGGGCTGCCTGGAGCTTGAAGTCGAAGGCTGCCAGGTTGGGGAAAACATACTGGGCTATATCTACAGTATGCTTCACCGTGGCGGAAAAAGTGACCTGGTCATGGTCCGCCCTGATGAAGCGGACCACGTCATCCACGGTCTGGCCGATCAGGTAGGAGAAGATGGTCAGCAGGATGGCCAGGAAGGAGCTGGTGGTCAGGGTACACCAGAGGACGACCAGGCCGTTTAAGATAATCAGGGCCAGGGCGCTTAAGCCCACCGAAACCAGCACCGCCCCCGGAGAAAAGGCGGTAAAGTAGCCGCTGCCGTAGATCAGTTTGGCGCAAAAGACCGAAGCAAAAGTGGCGCAGGTGAGAATGGCCATGATCAGGAGAGTCAGCAGCACCAGGCCTCCGAACTTGCCCAGGATGTACTGGCTGCGGCTGACCGGCCGGGCCAGGACGGCGAAAACGGTGTGCTGCTCCAGATCCCGGGCCAGGAGATTGATCCCCAGGAAGAAGGGGATCAGAAGGCCTCCGACATTAATGGAGGCCAGGCAGAAGTCCAGGATGACCTTGGAGACGTCCCGCATGAAAAGGCCGCTGACCAGAACAGCCAGGACCATTACCAGCAGGGCGAAGACCAGGACACCGTAGAGGACCCGGTAGCGCAGGCCTTCCTTGAAACTGAGCAGGGCAAGGGCGGAAATATTTCTCATGTCTTGTTCTTCTCTTTTTCCTGTACTTCACCTTTTATGGTTTTCAGAAAACAGGATTCCAGGGGAGATTCAATCCCGCTTTGTTCCGGGATGCTCTCAAGTTCGGCCGGAGTGATTGTTGAAACCAGCTTTCCCCTGTCCATGATGCCTATACGGTCGCAGATTCTTTCCACGTCAGTCAAGATGTGAGAACAGAAAAGGATGGTGTGTCCCTTCTGATTGTACTGCCGGATAATGTCCACCACCAGGCGTCTGCCCAGGGGGTCAAGGCCGGACATGGGCTCATCCAGGATCAGGATCTCCGGTTCATGGAAGAGGGCATAGGCCAGGGCGGCCCTCTGGGTCATGCCCTTGGAAAAGCGGCGGATAGGGGTTCTGGCGGCATGGGCCAGGTCAACCATGGCGAGGATGTCTTTTATCCTGTCCTTGATCTGAGCGGTATTCCCGGAGGTCCGGGCGGCAAAACGGAGGTGGTCGGTTATGTTCAGGTTTTCATAGAGGCAGGGGTTTTCCGGGAGATAGCCCACCCTGTTGTGGGCCTCAGGACTGCCGGGATTGTGCCCCATGAGGTTTATCCGGCCGCTGTCCGCCCTGACAAAGCCCATGAGGATCTTCAGAGAGGTGCTTTTGCCGGCCCCGTTGGGTCCGACTACCCCGAAGACTTCGCCGTTTTTGACCTCCAGGTCAAGACCGGCCAGGGCGATGGCAGTGGTGCGTTTGAAATCGTGTCTGTAGCTTTTTTTTACCTGTTCGAAGATGATGGCCGGGGAATTGGGCATTTGGGATCAGGAACTTAAGGGCTGGAGATGAGTTCTGTTACGGAACTCATCCGTTTTGATTTATTTGATTTTGACTCCGGATCAGTAAGGGTAGTGCTGCCATTCGCTCATGAAACCTTCCACCGCTGTACGGGTATTGCGGATATCGCTTAAGGCCACACTGTCATGGGCCCGTCCCCGATACTTGGTGAACTGGGTAACTGCCACCGATGCCAGAATGCCCACTATGGCCACAACAACCATCAGTTCCACCAGGGTGAACCCCTTTTTGTTTTTTCCGACATTTTGATAGCTTGATTTTCCCATCTTACTCCTCGTCAGAGTAAAAATGCAATCGTTAATATTGAAAACCCCCTTCCGGTACGGGGAAGGGGGCTGGCTAAATTTTCTCAGGCTTTTCTACTGGCCCATTTTTTCATAGTCAGCGTAGTTATCTTCTAAGGTGCTATTGGTTGTAGTTCCATCATCTTCGACTGCCCAATCAGCAAGTCCGGCATCAGTTCCTACATCATTCTGGTAAACAGCGGTGTTACCGGCCTCGACAGCGTAGGCCATGGGGCCTTGATCATTTTTAGAAGCCATTGCATATGATGTACCGTTGCCGGCAGTATCAGGAGAATATTGAAGGGTTACACCGGGAGACAGGCTGACATTTTCCAGCACATCGGTGGTTCCTATATCTCCCCCGTCAGTTACTTCTTGGGTCTCCGAAAAACCTTGCTGGGCCAGAGCCAGAGCCCCTACCAGGATTATGGTACTTATAAACTGTTTTTTCATTATTAACCTCCTTAATAAAAGGGAAAAAGCTTGATTTTAAGTTTTGACTGCATAGGACCTTGGTTTAATAGGGATAGTTCTGCCATTCCGCCATGAACCCTTCCAGGTCGGTACGGGTGTTGCGCAGATCGCTGAGGGCCGCCGAGTTATACCCTCTTTCCCGGTACTTGGCGAACTGGGGGATGGCGATGGCCGCCAGGATGCCGATAATGGCAACAACGATCATCAGTTCGACCAGGGTAAAACCCTTTTGATCCTTCTTCTGGTGAAATAGTTTGAACATCTTAACCTCCTTCTTGAAATGAGTGGTTGTTTAAGACATAAGCCATAGATTATTTTTCTGCCTCGTTGTCTTTTGTCCGTTATATGTGCTAATATCATGCCACGGCGGAAAAGATACGATAATCTTTTTATATCTTGCTGATTTATCTAAATAATGTTTAAGTATATCTTCTCTGGAATATCAAAAGGGCTCCTGATGGATGTCATCTGCTGACAATTTCCGTCACCTTTACTGACAATTTTTGTCACCGACTGACAATAATTGTTGGCAGCTTAAAAAAGCAGCTGCCGAAACGAACAGGTAAATTCAATCAATTGACTGCCGATCATGGATTCTCAAAATAACAATCTGTTTTCCCTGGGTTTTTCTCCCTGTCCCAACGATACCTTTATCTTCCATGCCCTGGTCCACGGCCTTGTCGGCGGGGACTGCCGGCTTTTCCGTGAACCGGTCCTGGCTGACGTGGAGACCCTGAACGAGTGGGCCCTGGAGGGGCGCCTGGAGGTGAGCAAGATGAGCTTTGCCGCTTACTTCCACGTCCGGGACAAATATATCCTGCTCAATTCCGGAGCCGCCCTGGGCCGGGGCTGCGGCCCCCTGCTGATCGCGGGCCGGGAGTGGCCCTTAAGAGAAATCAAAAGCAAAAAGATTGCCATCCCGGGACGGTACACCACAGCGGCCGCCCTTCTCAAGCTGTTTGCCCCGGAATGCGGGGGATTGGTGCCCATGCGTTTCGACCGGATCATGGAGGCGGTGGCGGCGGGAGAGGTGGACGGAGGGGTGATCATCCATGAGAGCCGCTTTATCTATCCCGAATACAACCTGGTCTGTCTCCGGGACCTGGGGGCCTGGTGGGAAGAGGAGACCGGCTGCCCCATACCGCTTGGAGGAATAGCAGCCAGACGGGAATTGGGGGAGGAGATGGTTAACAGGATTGATAGCTGTATCAGGGCCAGTATATCGTATGGGTATGAACACCCCGGGGCGGGATACGATTATATAAAACGCCATGCCGATGAGCTTGACGACCGGGTGATAGACAGCCACATAAAACTCTATGTCAATGAGTTCTCCAGGGACCTGGGCCGGGAAGGCAGGCAGGCAGTGGATGAGTTCCTGCGCAAAATGGAAGGCGGAAGATGAGAGCTGAAAAAAACGCAATTATTGAGCTGGAATGTTTAATGCACACGGAATAAGCTTGACAAGGAGTTATAAATAGATATATTTTTTTGTTTCAGCACAATATGCTGCACTTCAGGATCATGTAATCATGATTTGCGTGATTTCCATGAACTGTAATGAAAAATCCCGGTTTCCGGATCCTGAAACCTGAACTCCGAACCTTAAGAAAAGCAGGCAATAGGCTATGAAAATGAAAGCGACAGAGGCATTTGTCAAGTGCCTTGAAGAACAGGATGTTGATACTATTTTCGGTTATCCCGGCGGGGCCATAATCGATTTATACGACCAGCTGCACGACCAGTCCGCCATCCACCATTATCTGGTGCGCCATGAACAGGCGGCGGTGCATGCCGCCGATTCCTACGCCCGGGTGCAAGGTGATGTGGGTGTGGCCCTGGTAACTTCCGGACCGGGTGCAACCAACACTGTTACCGCTATTGCTTCCGCCTATATGGACTCTATCCCGGTGGTGGTTTTCACCGGCCAGGTCCCGACTCCCCTTATCGGCAATGACGCCTTCCAGGAAGTCGATATTGTCGGCATTACCCGGCCCTGTACCAAGCACAACTATCTGGTCAAGGATTCCAAAGATCTGGTCGCCACCATAAGAGAGGCCTTCCATATCGCCAGGACCGGCAGGCCCGGCCCTGTTCTGGTTGACCTCCCCAAGGATGTAATGGCTGCCAAGGTTAATTTTCCGGAATTCAAGCCGGTGAGGATTAAAACCTACCGGCCCACCTATGAACCGAACCAGAAGCAGATCGATAAAACCTGCCGGGCCATACTGAAGGCCAAAAAACCGGTGCTTTACATCGGCGGCGGGGTTATCGCCTCCAATGCCCACGAAGAGGTGACTGAACTGGCCCGAAAGCTCGATATTCCGGTTACCATGACCCTTATGGGACTGGGCGGGTTCCCGGGCACGGATCCCCTTTCCATGGGGATGCTGGGGATGCACGGCACCTATTACTCCAACATGGCGGTGGCCAACAGTGATCTGCTTATTGCCGTGGGAGCCCGGTTCGACGACCGGGTAACCGGCCGGATAGACGCCTTTGCCCCCAAGGCCAAGGTGATTCATATCGATATCGACCCCAGTTCCATCAGCAAGAACGTCAAGGTGGACATCCCCATTGTCGCCGACTGCAAGCATGCCCTGGTGGCCGTTAATGCCTGGTTTGAGCGGAGCGACTCCTTTGACCCGGCGGCAGAGAAGGAAAAGCATGGTCCCTGGCTCCAGCAGATAACCGACTGGAAGCGGGAGCATCCCCTGGGTTATGTGGAAGAGACCGACGTTATCAAGCCCCAGTATGTCATTCAGAAATTGAACGAGCTGACCCACGGAGATGCCATAATTACCACGGAAGTGGGCCAGAACCAGATGTGGGCCGCCCAGTTCTATCATTTTAACCATCCCAGGCACTTTATCACTTCCGGAGGCCTGGGGGTCATGGGATTCGGATTTCCGGCCGCCATTGGGGCCCAGATCGCCGCCCCGGACAAGACCGTCATTGATATTGCCGGCGACGGCAGCATCCAGATGAATATTCAGGAACTGGCCACCGCCCGACATAACAGGCTTCCGGTCAAGATCGTCATTCTCAATAACGGCTTTCTCGGCATGGTCCGGCAGTGGCAGGAACTGTTTTACAACAAGAAATATGCCGCCACCACCCTGGAAACCGCCCCGGATTTTGTGGCCCTGGCCCAGGCTTATGGGGCGGTGGGACTGCGGGCTACCAGACCGGAGGAGGTGGAGCCGGTAATCAGGCAGGCCCTGGAAACAGACAACACGGTTATCATGGATTTCGCCATTTCCCGGGAAGAAGGGGTGTTCCCCATGGTCCCGGCAGGAAAGGCAACCACTGAAATGCTTCTGGTGTAATAATCAAGAACAGAAAAGGCAGCCACCTATGAAACATACCATATCCGTACTACTACAGAACAAACCGGGAGCCCTGTCCAGAGTTACCGGCCTGTTCAGCGGCCGGGGGTTTAATATTGAGAGTCTGGCAGTAGCTCCTACCCTGGAAGAAGATGTCTCCTGTCTGACTCTGGTTACAGTCGGGGATAATGCCATTATTGAGCAGATAACCAAACAGCTCAACAAGCTGATTGACGTTATAAAGGTCCAGGATATCAGCGAAAAGTCTTGTGTTGAAAGAGAGCTGGTACTTATCCGGGTCAAGGCCGAGGCTGGTACCAGGGCCGAGGTTCTGAGGATAGTGGATATCTTCCGGGCCCGGGTGGTTGATGTCAGTACCAGATCCTTTGCCGTGGAGGTTACCGGCACCGGGGACAAGATCGAGGCCATGATTGATCTTCTCAGGCCCATCGGTATTCAAGAGGTTATTCGTACCGGGACTATAGCCATGACCAGGGCTCCTAAAAAGAATTAAGGTCCAATCCGCTTGAATGCGGATATTTAATTTTTTTTGACAAGCCGGCAACCTCTTTCAGGTGCCGGTTTGTTTTATTTTTAACTCCCTGCAAACTGACAATAAGTAAACAAGGCCGGGGACCATAGACTGCCCGGTCCCGTGAAATTATTCCGTGGAAGATATGAGAAAAGAAAAAATTCCGGTGGCGGACGAAGGCTACCCCTTTATCGGTTTCTCCGCCCTTGTCACTCTGGTTGCCGCCGGTCTGGAGCTGCCTGTTGTCAGCCTCCTGACCCTGCTCTGCACCGGTTTCTGCCTCTACTTCTTCAGGGATCCCGAACGAATCAGGCCGGAGGAAGAGGGGGCGGTTGTCGCCCCGGCCGACGGCAGAATCATTCTGGTGGAAAAAATCCGGGATGAACGGTCCGCCGGAGAAGAATCCTTGAAAATAAGTATCTTCATGAACATTTTTAATGTCCATGTCAACCGCATACCCTTGGCCGGAAGAGTCAGGTCGGTCAGCTTTTCCCCGGGGAGGTTCTACTCTGCGGATACAGAGCGGGCCGGTCTGGAAAATGAACGTTGTTCCCTTGTCATAGATACTGATGGAGGATATAGTTATAAGATGGTCCAGATTGCCGGCCTTGTAGCCCGGCGCATAGTATGCCGGGCCGAGCCCGGAGATAAGGTCCTTTCCGGCCAGAGGTTCGGCCTGATCCGTTTTGGCTCCAGGGTGGATCTATATCTTCCGGCGGAGACCGAAGTCCGGGTTGAAAACGGTCAGAAAGTGAAGGCCGGAGAGACGACATTGGGAGTTTTGGGTTCTTAGATTAAAACTGGAGGTTCTGTGAAAGACAATATTTTGAAACAAAAGGGCGGTTCCATTGCCCTTCTCCCCAATCTGCTGACTACCATGAGTATGTTCAGCGGATTCTACTCCATAGTCGCTTCTCTGGAAGGAGATTTTTTCCGGGCCGCAGTGGCGATACTGATTGCCGCAGTCTTTGACGGACTGGACGGCAGGGTTGCCAGAATCACCAATACCATGAGCCATTTCGGGATGGAATACGATTCCCTGAGCGATCTGGTCTCCTTCGGAGTGGCTCCGGCCCTCATGGCTTATTTATGGGCAATGCAGCCTTTCGGCAGATACGGCTGGCTGGCCGCCTTTCTTTATGTGGCAACCACCGCCCTGCGGCTGGCCCGCTTCAACTCGCGGATAGAGGGGACCCCCAAGAACATGTTTATCGGTCTTCCCTGTCCTGCCGCGGCCACGGTTATTGCCACTTCCGTGCTTTTTTATGATTTTATCGCTTTCAACAGCGGCCCGGTTGACCTCGTGATTTTATTGCTGGTTTATCTATTGTCATACCTCATGGTAAGCAATCATCTGTACAACAGTTTCAAGGAAGTACCCCAGATCAGAAGCTTTTATATTCTGGTCGGCATGGTTCTGGCCCTGATTGTCATTGCCTCTGAACCTCCGGTAACACTTTTTCTGCTGGCCATAGTTTATATGCTGTCCGCCCCTGCGGCGGGGATTTACAGGTTTGTTACCGGAAAAAGAAGGAAAACCAATATAGATGAACAGGAATGCGACTACAGGTAGAAAAATGGGACGAGATAATTCAGATACCAAAAAAGATAAGATATATATTTTTGACACGACCCTGAGAGATGGTGAGCAGTCTCCCGGCGCTACCATGAACTTGCAGGAAAAGTTCCGCCTGGCGGGACAGCTGGCTAAGCTTAATGTGGACGTGATAGAGGCGGGTTTTCCGGTTTCTTCCGTCGGGGATTTTGAAAGTGTTAAAAATATCGCCGATAATATAAGGGGAGTCCAGATCGCAGCCCTTGCCAGAACCAGAGAGCAGGATATTGATACTGCCTGGGAGGCCATAAAAAATGGAGATAATCCCCGGATTCACACTTTTCTGGCCACATCCGACATTCATCTGGAGCACAAGCTCAAGATGGACCGGGACAAGGCCTTTGAGGTGGCGGTGGCTTCGGTTAAACATGCCGCCAAAAAGACCTCAAACGTGGAGTTCTCCTGTGAAGATGCGACCAGAAGCGATCTGGATTTTGCCTGCCGGATTATTGAGGCGGTGATCAAGGCGGGTGCCACCACCATAAATTTTCCCGATACTGTAGGTTACGCCCTGCCGGAGGAATATGCCGCCCAGATCAGCCATCTGCTGAATAATGTGCCCAATATAGACAAGGCCGTAATCAGCGTTCATTGCCATAATGATCTGGGGCTTGCCGTTGCCAATTCCCTGGCCGCCGTAAATGCCGGGGCCAGGCAGGTGGAAACCACCCTGAACGGTATCGGTGAGCGGGCCGGAAATACCGCCATGGAAGAGTTTGTCATGGCAGTCAGGACCAGGGCTGATCGCCTGGATGTCAGAACCGACATTGTCACTGAACATATACACAGTTCGTCCCGGATGGCCAGTTCCATAACAGGTATGTCAATCCAGGCCAACAAGGCTATAGTAGGTGCCAATGCCTTTGCCCATGAATCAGGTATTCATCAGGACGGGGTCTTGAAGGAAAGATCCACCTACGAAATCATGGATCCTGCTGATATAGGCCTGACTACCGGTAACCTGGTCCTGGGAAAACACTCCGGCCGTCACGCCATAAAGGACAGGCTGGAGGTAATGGGTTATGGAGACATAACCAAAGAAGAATTGGATCAGGTGGTCAAGAGGTTCAAGGAGATCGCCGATATAAAGAAGAAGGTGTTTGATGAAGATCTGGAGACCATCCTTCTGGATGAGGTTATCCGCATTCCCGAGGCCTATCAGCTCGTCTCTTTCGGCAATATGAGCGGCAGCAGAACCATTCCCACTTCGGCGATATGCCTGCGGGTCAATGATGAGGAAAAGGTCGGTTCCGCCGTGGGTGTTGGTCCCATAGACAGTGCCTACCGGGTTATAGCCGAGTTGACCGGCACCGAGAGCAAACTGCTCTATTTTGCTGTCAGTTCAATTACCGGAGGTACGGACGCCCAGGGCGAGGTGATGGTAAGAATCGAAGATAACGGCAGGGTGGTTGTAGGCCAGGGTGCGGACCCTGATATTATAACCGCCGCGGTCAAAGCTTATCTGAGCGGTTTAAACAGGCTGGCTTATCTTAAGAGAAATAAATCGGCTTAGTAAGGTGCAGAGAACTAAACAGGTCCAAGGTATAAGGCACAAGGATGGCCGACAAGAGTTATTTGGCCGTACCGGACTTAGAACTAAGAACAGAGAACTGAGAACTAAAAACTAAAAATGAGGTTATATAATGAGATCAGACGGTTATAATGTTGCGGTTGCCGGGGCTACCGGTGCTGTGGGCGGGGCCATGCTTGATGTGCTGGAAAGAAGGAATTTTCCGATCAAGGAACTGCGTTTATTGGCTTCTGAGCGCTCCGTAGGCAAGAAGCTGTCTTTTAAGGGGGAGGAAATAGCCGTCCAGCTTCTGGATAAGGATGCCTTTACCGGGATAGATGTTGCCCTGTTTTCCGCGGGCGGCGGCCGCTCCCTGGAGTTTTCCCCGGCAGCAGCCGAGGCCGGAGCGGTGGTGGTTGATAACTCCTCCGCCTTCCGGATGGACCCCGAAGTCCCCCTGGTGGTACCGGAAGTCAACCCCGACGACGTAGGCCTGTACACCGGTAAGGGGATAATCGCCAATCCCAACTGTTCCACAATCCAGATGCTGGTGGCCCTGAAACCCATATACGACAAGGTGGGGATCAAACGGCTTGTGGTTTCCACCTATCAGGCTGTTTCCGGCTCCGGAACCTCGGCAATCGACGAGCTGGAAAAGCAGATCCGGTCTTATGTAGCTGGAGAGCCTATGGAAAATGAGGTATATCCTCACCAGATCGCCTTTAACTGCCTGCCTCACATCGGTTCCTTCCTGGAGAACGGTTATACCGAGGAAGAGATGAAGATGGTAAATGAGACCAAAAAGATCTTCGGTGATGAGAAAATAGCAATCAGTGCCACTACCGTGAGGGTTCCGGTCATCTATGGCCACTCTGAGGCGGTCAATATCGAGACTGAACAGAAGATCAGCGCCGCAGAGGTCAAGGAATTGATGGCAGGCGCACCCGGAGTTGAACTGGTTGATAACCCGGCTGACAATAAATATCCCCTGCCTGTTGACTGCGCCGGGAAATTTGAGACTTTCGTGGGCCGTATACGGGAGGACAATACCATAGCCAACGGCATTGACATGTGGGTTGTTTCCGATAATATCCTCAAGGGCGCGGCTCTCAACACCGTTCAGATTGCCGAGGTTTTGATCGGTAAATACATCTGATCCTGTTTATTAATGCGGATAATTGCCGGATCAGCGAGAGGACGGAGACTGGCCGGTCCGGGAAAAGGGGGGCGGCACCACAGAATCCGGCCGACATCCGACCGGGCCAGAGAGGCGGTTTTTAATCTCCTGAGAGCGGAAATCGCCGGTGCTTTCGTACTGGATCTTTTTGCCGGCACCGGTGCCATGGCCCTGGAAGCCCTGAGCAGGGGAGCCGAGAAGGCGGTCCTGGTGGATAATAATCCCGGAGCCCTTGACCTGATCAAGAGGAATACAGAGTTATGTTCTTTTGAGAAGCGAGCTGTCTGCAAAAGAGCCGATCTCGCCGGTGAACTTGATCTTCTGGAACAACTCCGTCCTGAGCCGGGATTCAGTCTTGTCTTTATGGACCCTCCTTACCACATGCCGCTTGCCGGCTCCATGCTGGAGAAGATCAGCCGTCGCAATATCCTGGCAGAGGAAGCGGTGGTGGTAGTCGAGATCAGAAGCGGGGAGGAATTGCCGCATAAAGCTGGAGATCTGATTCTCTATGATCAGCGGTCCTACGGGGAAGCCGGTTTCTGGTTTTATTCAGTTAAACAGGATGAGGACAGGTAAGTATTAAGCATTTGTTTAGATACACCGCAGCTATTCACTGCCCCTTGGATGGCAACAGTTATCACGCCACCGGCCGGGGCCTGAAGACTAAATTCCAATTGCAGGCTTTATGAGTACATACCGCCCCCTGATCTCTCCGGAGGTTAACGAAACAATCGCCGTCTATCCCGGAACTTTTGATCCCGTTACCATGGGACACCTGGATATCATTAAAAGGGCCAAAACCATCTTTGACCGTGTGATTGTTGTTATTGCCCAGAATCCTGAAAAACAGTCCCTGTTTTCTCTGGATGACAGGCTCCAGATGATCAGGGACAGTTTCCCTGAAGATGAGGACCGGATTGAAGTCGACCACACTCAGGGGCTGTTGGTGGACTACGCCTATAGCAAGGGAGCCAAGGTTATTGTCCGGGGTTTAAGGGCCTTGTCCGATTTTGATTACGAGTTCCAGCTGGCCTTGATGAACCGTAAAATAGAAAGAGATGTGGAGACCGTTTTTCTGATGACAGGCCTGCGTTGGATCTATATCAGTTCCAGTATAATCAAGGATGTTGCCAGGCACGGCGGAGATATTAACGGCCTGGTGCCTGATCATGTCTGCGAGGCCCTGAGAAAACGTTTTATCGGCTGATTGTCTTAATAAGACTTGATGAACAACATAATACCTAATACTTATCCCTTATTCCGCTGTGCATTCTGAATCTAAGAGGGCTTTTTTAAAAAACAGCTGGTTCTGGCTCCGGCTTTTAGGGGCAGGAGTACTGGTTTATCCCCTGTGGAGATTTATCCGGTTCAGCACCCCCCGGAAACCGGAACTGGTGAAAGTGGAAGAGAAGCTTCTGCCCGGAGAGGTGTTTCTTGACCCTGACTTCATTCTTTTCCGGGAAGATGAAGGAGACCGGGTGTGGGCGCTGTCGCGAACCTGCACTCATCTGGGCTGCCGTTTACACTATTCCGTGGAAAAAAAGCTTCTTATCTGTCCCTGTCATGCCAGTAAATTCACCAGGGAGGGGAAGAGGATAGCCGGTCCCGCGAAAGAGAATTTACCACGGCTGGCTGTGGAAAAGATGGGCAAGGAACCGGAGGACGGCTATATTGTAAGTAAATAAGCCGAATAATATGTTAATAATCAGGAACCTTGATAAAGTTAAGTGGGGTGAGTACAGCCTTGTAGCCCTTTATATTTCCATACTCAGCGGTATCGTGGTGGCACTGAAGTATGACCCCGCGCATCCCTTCTATTCGTCTGTGGCCATAGACAGCCTTATTCCCTTCGGCCGGTTCCTGCGTTCGCTCCATTTCTATTCCAGCCAGATCTTCTTTGTTTTCAGCGGATTCCACCTCTGGGCCGTAATTAAAAACCGCACTGTATTCCGGCTTTCCCTGCCCAGATATGTGATGCTTGTCGCCAGCATTCCTGTTACCATTCTCCTGCTCTTTACCGGCTACATACTGAGAGGGGACAGTACCGGGGAATCGGCGGGTGTAATTGCCGAGAACATCGTCTTATCGATCCCTCTGCTGGGAGGGCTGTTGAATGAGCTTCTATTCAATATAACAAAAGAAGGAATTCAGAATGTATATGTCAACCATCTGATAGGTCTGGTGGTTCTGTGGGTGGTATTGGTCTGGGATCATATCCGGCGTTACCCCACCGGCTTTTTGAAGCATGGACTACTTATTTTCCTGGTCATGGGATTAAGTCTTGTCCTGAAAGCCCCGATGGATATAGATAAGCCCGGAGAGCTTATGATCAGCGGCCCCTGGTTTTTTCTGGGTATTCAGGAACTGTTGCGTTTTATCCACCCATTCTGGTCCGGGGTGGTTATTCCCTTGATGCTTGTTGCCGCTCTGGCCATGATCCGCCTGGAGGATATATGGGGGAAGAGGGCAGTCTATTTCGTCTGTAGCTGGCTTGTCCTGTACGGCGGAATAACTGTTTATTTATTAGTTTAATCAGTTATAAAGAGGAATTCAGTCATGTCAATCAATATGGTGCAAATTTTAATTCTGGGTGGTGCAGGCCTCTTTTTTATTCTGCTGGGCGCCTTGCTATCATGGGTTGTGATGAAAAAAAAGAGTGCCGTGAAACTGCAGGAGCTTGAGAACCGGCGGCTGGAACAGATTGAAAGGGTCGGTGAGGAGTTGATTGAAACAGAAGATTCTCTTGAATCTGAGAAGAAAGAGACCAAGAAACTGCTTAATGAAAAAAAACTGCTTAAGGAAAAGCTGGTTGTCGCCAACGATCAGTTGAAAGAACTGGAAGAGGTGCGGCAGTCTTGGGAAGAAGAAAAGCAGCAGAGGCAGGGGCTGGAGAAAAAGATGGAAGAGTTCTCCAGTAAGGTAACAGAACAGGAAAGCCAGATCAGAGAGAAGGAGGATTCGCTTGCAGAGGTTTCAAGTGAACGGGACAGACTGGTAAATGAACTGGAGCAGGTGAAGGAAGATTATTCCCGGAAAACGGAAGAGCTGGAACAGGAAGTGGAAAAATATAAAGGCATGGCTGAGCAGGCTGAAGAGTCGGCAGGCCATCAGGAAACAGATGACGATATAAAGACTGTTTTGGACAAATATGCCCGGAAGATAGCCCGGGAGATGGTTAAGGCCTGATTTATCCATAATGGACCAGGGGACAGGATAAGGATGATGAATAATAAAACCCCCTACAATCGCAGAGTGGCAATTGGACCTTCGGGATTCATCATTCAATAATCGCTATTTTCAGGTATGATATGTCGTCAAACCTCCTTGAAGCGCAATTTTCGGTATCTGATGCCCAGCATTGTCCCCTTTATGAAAGGGGAGATGAATTCTTTCTTTCCGGCTACGGCCTGTCTGTAAAGAATAACAAGCCTGTGTGCTTTCTGCTTGCCAGGGAGATTGCCGCTATCCTGCTGGAAAGTACAGATAACTCCCTCGGTTCGATAGATGCGCTGAAAAGCCGGAAGGAACTCACCTGCGGTGGCTGTACCGGAATGATAAAGTTCACCTTCCTGGAGGAGAGTGAATATCAGACTCCCCAGATGAGGATGATGGCGGCTTTAGAAGGCAAAAGCCGGAAAGAGCAGGATTCGGGCTCTTGGGGTGATTTAATTAATACTTTCTCCTTCTTCCAGATTCTGGATGACGCCGGTCTTGAAGAAATCACCGGTTATTTGAATATAGAAAACTATGACAGGGAAGATGTTATTATCCATGCGGGGGAGCCCGGCAGGAAACTCTATATGATTGTAGACGGCAGGGTTTCGGTAATAGACTCCCAGGGAAATAATATAGCCGAACTGGGCAGAGGAGAGATTTTCGGAGAGATGAGTCTCTTTACCGGTCAATTCACCTGTGCCACGATAAAGGTGATTGAGGAAGTCAAACTCCTTTCTATAAGCGGCAGGGATTTAAGCCAGTTGTTTATCAAGAAGCCTTTCCTGCATATGGCTTTTTCCCGGATTATGGCCCAGAGGGTTTCGGCGGCAAATACTTCCATGGCTGAAAGTCTCTCTTACGGGATGTCCGGTCAGCTCAATGAACTGGCTCTTCCCGAGATCCTGCAAATGCTTCATGAAAATATGAAAACCGGTGCCGTTCTGCTGGAATTGGCCCGCGGGGAGAAAGCCAGGATTGTTTTCAGCGAGGGGGAGATCGTTAAGGTGGAATACGGCGGCAAAACAGGGGAGGAGGCCTTCTTTGCCCTCCTTAAAGAACATGAAGGCAGATTCACCTTCACAACCAGTGTTCCCCTGGAAGAGATGGGCGCCCCTCCTCTGGGAAGCTTCATGAAACTGCTTATGGACGGAATGCGTAATATAGACGAAGAAGAGTCCAAGAAAGCCTGATCACTTTAAAAACGTGAAGGAGTGCTGCCTTAAGGCTTCGTAAAGGACAATGCCCACGGTCATGCCCAGATTAAGGCTTCTTATGTTGGGACTGCTCATGGGCAGTCTGTAGCAGCGGTCCTGGTAAAGATTGAGGATTTCCGACGGCAGTCCTCTGGTCTCCCGGCCGAAAATAAGGAAGTCGCCCGGACGGAAAGAGACTTCGGTGTATAAGGACTTGGCTTTGGTGCTGAAAAAGAAGAGTTTTTCTTCCGGCTGGGCCTCCAAGAATCTGTCCAGATTGTCCCAATAGGTTATGGATACGTATTGCCAGTAGTCGAGCCCGGCCCTTTTCAGGTACTTGTCATCAGTGCTGAATCCCAGGGGTCTGACCAGGTGGAGGACCGCACCGGTCGCTCCGCACAGGCGGGCTATGCTGCCGGTGTTGGGGGGGATTTCCGGTTCAACCAGAACCACGTTAAAGGGATCCTGAGGCGGAGCCATCAGAAGAAATCTATATCGTCGCCGGGGTTAAACACCAGCCGCTTGACCGGAAGGTTTTTCTTGTCCTCCTTTTTTGCAAGCATGGTGTTTATTTCTGACGTTTTTTCCCGGAAAAGCGCTAATTCGCGGCCTTCGAGAATGGAGCGGGGTTTGAATTCCTGGTTCATGGGATCAACAAACTTATCACCTCTTTTCAGGCGATAGTCCAGGTGGGGCCCGGTGGAAAGACCGGTGGAGCCGACGTAGCCGATTACCTGTTTCTGTTTGACCTTGTCTCCCCGGCTCAGGCTCCCGGAAAATCTGGAAAGGTGGCCGTAATAGGTCTTGTGGTTATTTCTATGGGTGATTATGACCTGGTTGCCGAATCCCCCTCTTTTACCCTTGAAGGTTATTTTACCGTCAGCTACAGCCCGGACCGGGGTCCCGGTAGGGGCGGCAAGATCAACTCCGAGATGGGGCCGGACTTCATCCAGGATGGGGTGTTCGCGTTTCCAGGTGAATCCCGAGGAAACACGGAATATCTCTAAAGGGGTTTTCAGGAAAAAGGTGCCGAGTTCTTTACCGTCCGGATCATAATAGGCTCCGGAATCATTTTCGGGATTATAGAAGAAACCTTCATAGCCTTCGCCTTTAGCCGGTGTATAACTGGCATAGAGAATATTTCCGTAACCGATGAATTCGGAATCCTTGTAATATTTTTCACAGAGAGCTTCAAATTTGTCTCCCGACCGGACTTCACGGTTGAAGTTGATCTTGGAGGCAAATATATCGGCAAAGGCATAAACCAGAGAGGATTCCTCACCTATTCCGTTAAAGGCCCCGAACAGGGAGTTCTCTATTTCTCCACTGATATAGCGGGTTTTTACCTCCAGGGGAACAGCGTCCTGATTGGTGGCCAATTCTCCGTCTTTTTTCTTTACGGTGTAGGATTCCAGAGGGCCAACCTGGTATTGACAGCTGATCAGCTCATTATTTTCACCCAGAAATACAGTATAGTTGTCCGTGGATTTAAGGCGGCGCAGGTCAAGACAGGAAGAGAGCTTGTCGATTATCTGCCTTTTGACCCGGGAGGGGATCTCCTGGTGCCGGGACAGAGAATCACTCAAAGTGTCCCCGGGCTGCAGTTTACCGCTTATTTTATGAGCAATGGGCTGGGAAAAGGGGGGAGTAGCGGTTTCGGCCTGTATCAGCGGAGTCGTAGTATTCGAATCAGCCAGCGCCTTGTCTTCTTTTAAAGCGATCTTATTTCTTTGGGAAGAAGAGGAATCTGTCTGTCCATCAGGTTCTGATTGTTTTTCAGCAACCGGGGTGGATTTTTCAGTAACCGGGGTGGATATTGATGCTGTTTGGTCAGGAGGCTGGTTTGCCTTACCAAGAAAAATGGAGGAGATCAGCATTCCGCTCCAAAGACCAAGGACGAAAAAGACGGTTGAACTATTAAGACGCATAAGGTATTTTTCTAAGGTTATTAGTAGATAAGTCTTCCTGGTCAAAAACCGGTTCTGCCATCATAGTAAGGCTTACCGATTATATCAAGGTAAAATGTTAATAATTACAGACCATGAAAGATTCGTCCGGGATTTTTGCAGAAACAGCCTATACATACCTGCTATTATTATACGGCAATTTTCTGTAAATAAGCAAGCTCAAGCTTAGCTGCAGAATTGGTAAAAGCCCCGGCTTAACCGTGTTTCCAGGATTTATTACGATTTTTTCCCATAAATCTGAAGGAGTATACTGAATAAATGGCCCTTATAGTACAAAAATTCGGCGGCTCATCTGTGGCCAGTCCTGAAAAAATAAAGGCTGTAGCTCAGAGGGTTTTGAATTATCAAAACCAGGGTAATCAAATGGTAGTGGTGCTGTCCGCCATGGGGGGAGAGACTGACCGTTTTGTGGAGATGGCCCACCAGATGCAGGAAATCCCCGACCCCCGGGAAATGGATGTGCTTTTATCCACCGGTGAGCAGGTTACCGTGGCCCTTTTTGCCATGGCCATAAAAGAGGCCGGGCATAATGCGGTCTCTCTTCTGGGCGACCAGATAAAAATTCAGACCGACAGCCTGTATACCAGGGCCAGGATAAGGTCGGTAGACACCCGGCTGGTCCATGATTATCTTAACCGTAACAATATCGTGGTCGTCGCCGGTTTCCAGGGAGTCGATGAAAATGACAATATAACCACTCTGGGCCGGGGAGGTTCGGATACCACTGCGGTGGCTCTGGCCGCCAGCCTGAAGGCTGATCAGTGCGAAATATTTACCGATGTGGAAGGCGTATATACCACGGATCCGGGAGTCTGCGACACTGCCCGCAAGATAGGCCGAATCTCCTATGATGAGATGCTGGAACTGGCGAGCCTGGGAGCCAAAGTCCTTGATATACGCTCTGTGGGATTGGCCAAAAGGTACAATGTGCCGATTCATGTCAGATCAACTTTTAAAGAAACAGAAGGAACATGGGTTGTAGAGGAGGATGAAGCCATGGAATCAATGCTGGTCTCCGGCGTTACCTATAATAAAAACGAAGCAAGAATAACCATTACCAAGGTGCCGGATGTACCGGGTATCGCTTCCAAGATATTCACTCCTGTTTCGGATGCCGGCATTGTTGTGGATATGATAATTCAGAATACCTGGTCCAGTGATCATACCGACATGACTTTCACTGTACCCCGTACTGACTATAAGAGAGCCATGC
>JBKHJR010000092.1:0-5687 GCA_046537975.1 Desulfurivibrionaceae bacterium | reverse complement strand
TACCCAGACAAAACTGTCACTTATTTTCTCAAGCTCCGGATGGGTTTCGCCTTTATGACCGGCGATGATTACCTTGCGCCCCGCCTTACGGGCCTTTTCAGCAAAAAGATAGGGGAACTGCCCTCCACCTGCAATAATGCCTATCTTAGTCCCCATTGCTGCCTGCTCTAACCACGTACCTGGTTGAAGTTTTGAAGAAATTCACCAGATTGGCCACCAGCGCCGAATCAGGCATCTCTTCTTCTACCTTTTTTAAAGCATCATGAAGGAGAAGATCTTCTGTTTTAAAAATAATGGTAAAAGCCCTGATCAGCTTTCTGATTTCTTCGCCGCTGTAACCGGCCCTCTTGAGACCAATACGATTTATGCTCCTGACCACCATATCACCTCTTAAGCCGGTGACAATAACATAGGGGGGGATATCCATGGTTGCCCCTGACATGGCGCCGACATAGGCATATTCGCCTATAGTGCAGAAAGGATGAATAGCACTCAGTCCACTGACGGTAACCCGGTCACCAACAGTAACATGACCTCCCAGGGATGCACTGTTTACCAGAATAATATGGTTTCCCAAGGTGCAGTCATGAGCCACATGGGAGTAACTCATGAAAAAATTACTGTCGCCGATGGTGGTCACTCCGTGACCGTCAGTGGTTCCCCGGTGGATGGACGTATACTCCCGGATAGTGTTTTTGTCGCCAATTCTCAATTCGGTATCTTCACCATTATATTTTATGTCCTGGGGGGGAGCGCCTATCGCAGTGAATGGACCTATAATATTCCCTTTGCCGATCGTTGTCTTACCGCTTATTAACGAATGGGGACCTATTTCAGTATCACTGTCTATCCTGACCCCTTTCTCAATAACGGCATAAGGAGCGACGGATACACTACTGTCAAGTTCAGCGCCGGAATCAATTATTGCTGTGGGATGTATCGACATAGATTATGAAAGTTTTGGGTTCTAATTACGTTTTCGAATTATAAATCTCGTTATACCATGCTGTCAGTATGACAACGCTGGTCAGCTGTTCGGTCTTACCGGCTGTCCGGGTGGTCGCCAAGTTAACTGAATAGATAAGGGACCACCAGCCCCGCCATCTAAACACCCTGAGCCTGCGGGTTCGTTTCAGTAATGATAACTTACCATTTCTCGGCTCAAAAAAAGATCGTGATCAGGAAAAAGAAGCCGTCAGTACGGCTTCGGCAGTGAGTTGATCACCCACATAGGTCTTTCCCTCGATCTTATAAATCTTGCCCTTCTGTTTCAGGAACTTGATGTCATATATAAGCTGATCACCGGGAACCACCTGTCTCCTCAAACGAACTTTATCCATGCCCGCCAGAAACACCAGGCTCTCGCCGATCTTTTCTTTTTCAGACAAATATGCAAATATACAACCGGCCTGAGCCATTCCCTCTACAATGAGAACTCCCGGCATAACCGGTTTACCAGGAAAATGCCCCTGAAAAAATGGTTCATTTATAGTGACATTTTTCAAGCCCTCAAGTGACAAACCAGGTTGAAAATCAAAGACCCGGTCTATCAGGACGAAGGGGTATCGATGGGGCAATAATTCTAAAATACCTTCTATATCAAGTGATTGTCCTGTTTCTGTCATTGCCGTAGCTACCTCTGTCTATGGATTATTTTTGGATTCCAGTTCTTCCACCCTTTTTTTCAAGTCCTTGACATCCTGTGCTAAGTTCGGAAGCTTGGAAAAAGCTGAAATTGCCTTAAGCCATAACTTATGAGGAATGGCCGGCATGCCGCTGACCCGGGCCCCGGCCTCCTGATTCTTGCTGACTCCGCTCAAGCCGCCAACCATAACTCCATCACCTAAAACGACATGATCGGTCACTGCCGCTCTTCCGGCAAGAACTACATTCCTGCCCAGTTTACTGCTGCCGGCTATCCCGGATTGGGAAACCACGATACAATGTCTGCCTATTTCAACATTATGGCCAACCTGGACCTGGTTGTCGATTTTAGTGCCTTTTCCAATAACAGTGCTGCCAAAAGTAGCACGATCAACACAGGAATTGGCCCCTATTTCCACATCATCATCAATAATTACGTTGCCGACCTGGGGCCTTTTTACATGTCTACCCTGTTCATCAGTGGCATAGCCAAAACCATCGCTGCCCAGGACAGTGCCGCTGTGTATCCGGACCCTTTTACCGATACAAGTGTTTGAAGAAACCGTAACATTGGCGGCTATAAACGTATCCTCCCCTATCTCCACATCATCACCGATCACCGCTCCTGCCTCTATAATCACACGTTCTCCCAGTTTTACCCTTTTTCCCAGGACAGCAGCAGGACCTATGGAGATCTGGGAAGGCAGGCGGCAGTCTTCTCCCATCCAGGCCCCGGGATGAACTCCTCCAGCCTGGAAAGGACGCTGCAGCAGAAAATTATGGATAACAGCCGCGGCCAGATTTACATCTTTGACCTGAATAGCGGGCAGAGGGAGCCCATCTGTTTGCCGGGAAACTATTACTGCTGAGGCCTCGGAATCATATAGAGAATTAAGATAAGATTTATCAGTCAGGAAAGTGATATCTCCTGGACCGGCTCTTTCAACATCAGTGAGGTTGGATATGAATGTTTCCGGGTCTCCTAAAACCCTGCCCTCCACCATTTCGGCAAGTCTGCCCAGGGTGACGCCTTCTTGATCGATCATAATACTTGTACCACCGGAAGACAAATTTAATTTTTCTGCCAGATAATGAAATTATGGATACCCCCAAAACTATTTTGGGAAAGTCATTCTATTTCCGATTGTAAACATTGGATATCCGGCGATTCGCCTGTGGTCAGCCCGGCTTCAACTGAACCCGAAAGATTCGTCATAAAGTCGGACAACCTGATATAGCCAGGAACAGGATCCTGTGATAAATATAAAAAAACGGGCTGTTGAGCCAACAAGCCCGTCCTTTACTGCATATTACAACTTTATTTCCGTAACTTAACCTGAATTCACCTTATTCCTCAGGATGCCGGAAGGCTTAAAGGTTACCACCCGTCTGGCATCAAGGATCAGCTCCTCTCCTGTCTGTGGATTTCGACCTTTTCTCGGACTCTTGTCTTTGACCTTGAATTTGCCAAATCTACTGAGCAGTAGATCTTCCCCCCTGGTTAAGCATTCTTTACTGACCTTGAGAAAAGATTCGACTGCCTCTGCGGCCTCCATTTTGCTGAGGTTGTGGTTTTCGTATACCTTCTGTGTCAGATCTGCTTTGGTAAGGGTCATCACAGTCTCCTTAAATAATTCCTGTTATTAAAGAAGGTTATATATAACGTATTTTATCACTATAAACAACTTTTTCCAGCAAATACGGCAGTAGATCCCAGCTCATCCTCAATTCTCAGAAGCTGGTTGTACTTGGCAACCCGGTCTGTTCTGGAGGGAGCTCCGGTTTTAATCTGACCGGTGTTCAGAGCTACACTCAAATCAGCGATGGTAGTGTCTTCCGTCTCTCCTGAACGATGAGATATAACCGAAGTAAAACCGGCCCGATTGGCCATGTCGACAGCATCGATTGTCTCTGTAACTGTACCGATCTGATTGAGCTTAATGAGTATGGAATTTGCCACCTTCTTCTCAATCCCCTCGGCCAGAATTTTTGTATTAGTAACAAAAACATCGTCACCTACAAGCTGGATCTGTCCTCCCAGGCGGCTGGTGAGTTTCTGCCAACCTTCCCAGTCACTTTCATCCAGACCGTCTTCCAGGGATACCAGGGGGTAATTCTTTACCCAGGCCTCATAAAAATCAATAAGCTCATCGACATTTTTTTCAGGCTTATCTTCGGCAGCAAGAATGTAACGTTTCTTCCTTTTGTCATAAATTTCACTTGCAGCGGCATCAAGGGCGATCGCCATATCTTTACCGGGACTGTAGCCCGCCTGATTAATAGCTTCCAAAAGGGAGTCCATCGCCTCTTCATTGGACCTCAGGTTGGGAGCAAAGCCCCCTTCATCTCCTACCGAAGTCAGATGGCCGGCTTTCTTGAGTACGGATTTCAGGCTATGAAAGGTCTCCACTCCCATCTGCAAAGCCTCCCTGAAAGAACCGGCCCCAAGCGGCATGATCATGAATTCCTGGATATCCACATTATTATCTGCATGAGCTCCACCGTTTAAAACATTCATCATCGGTACGGGAAGAACTTTGGCATTTACCCCCCCGAGATATGAGTAAAAAGGCATCCCCAGGTCTTCGGCTGAAGCCCTGGCCACGGCGATTGAAGCACCGAGGATGGCATTGGCCCCCAGTTTTTTCTTGTTTTCCGTACCATCCAGGGCAATCATTGTCTGGTCGATCAGAACCTGCTGGGTGGATTCCATACCGATTAGAGCAGGGCCGATCTGTTCATTGACATTGGCTACAGCATTAGCGACCCCTTTGCCCATATATCTTTTCTTTCTGGTATCACGCAACTCCAGAGCCTCTCTTGTTCCTGTAGATGCTCCCGAAGGAACAATGGCCCGTTCCATGACCCCGCTGTCAAGATAAACCTCAACTTCAACGGTCGGAGTTCCTCTTGAATCCAGGACCTCCCTGCCCAGAACACCGATAATCTCTCCCATGCATTTCCTCCTGGTTGTTTTATCTAATATTGAAATGTCTTAATATTTATGTCTCTGGCCTAATCCCAATCTTGTATTACTTGTAAAAACAATACCTTAATCATGCCATCAGGGTCAATACGGAAACTTGAATCACCTGGAAAAGAGGCAATATTTTATTGGAGATTTATTCAATAATAGCAACAAATTCCAACGATTAACAGTATAAAAAGCCAGTAACACAAATTTTTTCTCTTGCTTGGGGCAATCACTAACCAATAACACTGGCCATTTTAAAGATGGGCAGATACATGGCAACAACCAGGCCTCCGATAAGACCTCCCAGAAATATCATCATGAAGGGCTCGATCATGGCGGTCATATTATCCACCGCCTGATCAACCTCTTCGTCATAGAAATCAGCTATTTTGCCCAGCATGTCATCAAGAGCGCCGGTTGACTCTCCCACATTAATCATCTGAACAACCATGCCGGGAAAAACCCCGGTTTCCTCAAGCGGTTCCGCAATAGAACGTCCTTCGGAAATACTGCTGGCCACCCGGTAAATCGCCTTTTCAATAACTTTATTACCGGATGTTCTAGCCACTACCCCAAGGGCTTCCAGGATGGGAACACCGCTTTGTACCATGGTTCCCATTGTCCTGGTGAATTTAGCCACTGCCACCTTTCTGATGAGCGGACCAAAAACCGGCAGCCTCAACAGTAAACGGTCTATGTATTCCTGCCCTCGGTCAGTACCATAGATTTTCCTGATAATAAAGATGACTACCCCTATGGTCCCCACTATAATCAAAAAATTACTTTTCGCAAAATCACTGGCATTCATAACCATCTGGGTAGGGAGTGGCAGAGCCGATCCAAAGTCTTTAAACATTTTGGCAAAAACAGGCACGACAAAGACCAGGATTACCGCGGTAATGAGCAGGGCAATGGAAAGGCAGATGACCGGATAGGTCATGGCTCCTTTGATCTTCTTCTTCAGGGCCTGAGTTTTTTCCAGAAATGCAGCCAGCCTTCTGAGAATTATATCAAGGATCCCGCCCATCTCTCCAGCCTCGATCATATTACAGAAAAGATTGTCGAAGAC
>JBKHJR010000050.1:0-22023 GCA_046537975.1 Desulfurivibrionaceae bacterium | reverse complement strand
GACTTTGTAGTGTAATTGATCCCTGAGCTGAGTCATTGATTAAAAAACGCGCCGACCCAGTAATCCGTTATATAACAGATGCTATCGCCTCAGAAAGGCGACAGGGAGACAAAATTTTTAAACAACCATATGTTATTGAGCATACCAAGCCATCCAGACATTCAGATAATGAGCGCACTTGGCATGCTATGGGGATCCAACCTGTATTGTACTCATATTCACACAATTACCTATATAACACCCTTAAAAAATGGAACAATTATGTGAGAGATGGACTTAATGCCAAAGCCCGTATTGTAAGGGAAGAAGCACTTAAAACACCGCTCCCTCCTTTTGACCAAGATGAATCAGTATCACGTCTGACCGATGTGTTGTCTGAGAAAACACGATATGATCATGAGGATATCACGGGATATCCGGCTAAGATATTCAGCGAACTAATAAATCCGCCTGCCCCAGTAGAGTGGTTACAGGTTCTGCATGAAAAAGGGTTACTATCGATAGCCTCCCAAAAAGAGTCAGTTATGCCTGTGACCCCGTTTCAATATGAGGTTCATTTATTCAGGCCTAATATAATCTCAGATCACCTTTGGAACTGGCTATTGAAGCACTTAGAAAATGACAACCTTATCATCTGGGTTATTGACCAGGGAGGATGTCTGCACCCCATCTTAAAAGACAAGATTAAAAGAAGAATTAGAGAGAAACCACCCAATGACCCATACTTACTGTTCTGGAAAATTACTACCTCTGATTACGTAAGCTGCGGGAGGAAGCTTGAAGTTGAAAATTATGAAAAAATCAAATCTCTAAAAACCGATGTTGATCAACTATCACTGACCATGCTTGCCGATCTGCTTGAACCTTCTTTTGCAATCAGCAAGTCAATTGATTTTTTGGATCCTTTCAGAGAGAGTTATTCCCTAAAAGATAGGGAAAAATCTCCCCCATTTAGAATTGATATAGTTATTAGCCTGACTGAGTGGGCCTATGACAAACTCAAAAAATTAGACACCTATCCTGATAAGTTTACTGATTTATTACTGCCAGCCACTCACGCTCTACTTAAGGCTCTCCAATTCTGGGAATTCGCTGGTCTGGGTGATAAAAAGTCTGATCCAGGTCAGGGGGAAATGCCCTCGATCTTACCTCATTCACAAAACGAACCATACCGTATCTGGGGGATCCTCCTTGAGATTTGTCGAGACTTATGGGAAACCACCTGGGAAAATGATAGAGAAAAAGCCTATAGCATTCTGGATATATGGCGCTCCCTACAATACCCCACATTTAGGCGGCTTATTCTCTACGCCATGACCGTCAAGGACGTAGCCGATCCTGAAAAAATAATTGATTACGTTCTTGAAGATAATGGCTGGTGGTTATGGGCTATACCAACCCAACGTGAAATTTTTAGGATTCTGGCCAAGGTCTGGCCTGAACTGAATGACACCAATGCCGATCTTTTGATCAAATCTATCCTTCAAGGGCCTCCCAGAGTGATGTTCAGGGCTGACCTCACTGAAGAAGAGTGGAAGCGCCGGGTAGATCGAGATATCTGGCTAATGCTTGCAAAACTGGAGAGTTTTGGCAAACCATTACCAGCCAATGCCAAAGAAGTCCTACAACGACTTTCGTCTAAACATCCTGAATGGAGGTTGCAGGAAGATGAACGTGATGAATTTACCTATTGGATAGGGAAAGTAAGAGCAGGACCTGAAGTTGATATTTCAGTCCCTGAGTTATTTAAAAAAGATATTCCAAGTATTATCGACTTATTGTCCCAAACAGGCAGCATCTATTATGAAGGCAGACTTGATGCTTTCAGAGTTGGCAGCAAAGAGCACCGAAGGAAAACAATAGAGGCTTTACGTTATTTGCTTCTAAATGGTGATTGGAATAAAGACATTTGGCATGCAGGCCTAATTGGGCTTACAAATTGCAACGAAAATACCTGGAATGAAGTAGCACCGCTCCTCACTGGGGCTGATTCAGAGTTATATGGAAAGGCCTCATGGCCGATTGCTCATTGGACTAAAAACAGTATTGGTTCAATTCAATGTGGTTCTCCGGAAGAATACCATTTTTGGACAATTTTCAAAGCTCTCCTCGATAATTGTATAGATTATAAGGAGCCGAATCAGATCGAGGATGCGGTCACCTACGCCCTAAATAACCCTGTAGGCATTATGACTCAGGCGTTGATGGACAGATTTGGAGCCTGCAACCTTGAAGCTGGCCAGGGGCTACCAAAAGGGTCTTTGCGAGAAAGCTTAGATATTCTATTAAATGATAAGCCAGCAACATTACCAGGAAAAATAATACTCGCTTCCCGTTTACCATATTTCCACGCGGTTGACCCAATATGGACAGAAAAGAACCTCATCCCCTTATTTGACTGGGATAAATCAAAAAATCCTGTATTATTCTGGGAAGGATACATGTGGAACCCGCGTATCTCAGCGGATCTGGCTATTGCTTTAAAAGGACATCTTCAAAAAGCGATTAAAAACACAGATCAGTTGGAAGAAAGAGCGACTGAAAATTTAGTTAACATATTAGCTGTTGTTTTTCTGTATTACCCGGAGTTATATAAAACTAAAGAGCAGCAGGATATGCTAATTAATGCAGGAACTAAGGGTTTGGAACATATTACAGGATTGTTCTGGCGCAGTATCAGCCGTAGTGAAGATTCTCAAGACGCCGATAATTATTGGAAGAACAGAGTAAAGCCCTTGATAAAGAGGGCATGGCCAAAATCTCCGGAGTTCATTACTGGAAAGACGTCGAAGAATTTCTCTTTGATGCTGATAGAATTAGATGAGACCTTCCCAAAAGCTTTTGAGTTCCTCAAACCCTTTCTTAAACCGTTCCCGGACCTTTGGTTCTTAGTTAACCAACTCGATCAAAAAAATCTTCCCCAAAAACAACCCCAGATGGTTTTTCAATTACTCTCTAAAACTTTTTCAAAGAAACTCTGCCAATGGCCTGATAATGAATTCCGCAACGTTTTAGATAAAATAGTCAAGAAAGATCCATCAATAAACAGAGATGATCCATCTTACCGGGAAATGGACGATTTCTTAATCCAGCATAATCTGTAAAGAATATCCCCTATAGACAACCATTACTCCACCCCCAACGCCTTGAAAACGGCATCAACAGGATCAGAGTAGAAGCTTGTCTGGAATTTGGCAAACAGTTCACCGGGGATAGTCTGGATATCGCCGACATTGCTCATGGGAATAAGTATCCTTTTGGCTCCGGCGTCAAAAGCAACCTGGAGGGTTTCGGCCAGGTTCGGGGTATTGATAATAGTCCCGCCCAGGCTCATATCACCGAGCACCACCATTTGATTCTGGACAGGTTTGCCCATGAGCCCGGAACAGAAGGCGATAAAGCTGCACAGGGTTACGGCAGTAGCGGGACCGGTGTTGTGAAATTCCACAATATGCAGATGGTAGTCAGAGTCCCCGACTTTGCTCAAGGAGCTGACCCGACTGATATTTGCCTTAAAATAATCAAAGGCGATCCTGATAGCCTCCTTGGTTTTGCCGTCCGCACCCGAACCTGAGACCGACAGCTTGCCGTTTCCTGGCGTAACCTGTAGTTCCAAGCGATACAGGCCCAGGTGATCACTCTTGCCATAGGCAACGGTATGCATGGTTCCCGGCTTCATCGGGCTTTCGGGAATCAGGGAGCCCCCGCCCTGTTCCGGTACACTGATAAATTTTTCTTCAAGGGTTTCGTTGTCTATATAGCTAAAATGAA
Source organism: Desulfurivibrionaceae bacterium (assembly GCA_046537975.1). GTDB lineage: Bacteria > Desulfobacterota > Desulfobulbia > Desulfobulbales > SURF-16 > JAWLDV01. The sequence continues at coordinate 18,252 of JBKHJR010000050.1, read as the reverse complement.
CATCGTAAAATTCCATGCCGCCGATCTTCTTTAACTGCTCCTTGACCCGTCGCCTGTTTTCCAGGGCATAAACAAAACAGCGCTCCACCGCCTCCCGGCTGAATTCACCGTGGGGATAGAGGAGCTTGATCAGGCCGGAAACGGTCTTGCGCACCGCAATGACATCCCTCTGATTCAGGTTATTGCCCATCTTGAAGTACGGATCTATGACATCGGCAAAGGTCTTCTTCCGCATCTCCCGGAAATATTCAGCCAGATAATCCACAATCAGACCGTACTGGTTGGTCAGGAATTCGGGTCTCATCTTGGGAATTTCCCAGCCGGGCAGGTAGGCATGTATCCGGTCAAAGAAAGCTGAATCGATCATTTCTTCCGGGAAAGGGGCAAACAGATGTCCGGATCTGACCAGCACATCAACGCTCTGATTGATATTACCCACAAAGACCATGGCGGCATTGGCATTGATTACATCCCGCCCGCGGGAGAACGATCCGGAAGCCATGAAGTCTTTCATGATCTGAACGCCGTCTTTGTCCTTGAACTTGATGCCCGCCACTTCATCAAAGGCAACCACGTCCCACACTCCCACCAAGCCGACCTGGTGGCTGCTCATATTATAGAAAAGATTGGCAACCGTGGTCTGGCCCCCGGAAACCAGGATGGAATTGGGACTGATCTCCTTGTATATATGACTTTTCCCGGTTCCTCTGGGGCCGAGTTCACAGAGGTTGTAATTGTTTTCAACCAAAGGAATAAGGCGGGCAAGCAGGTGCCACTTTACCCGTTCCTCGAAATTTGTCGGCTCCAGGCCGGTGGAGCGTAAGAGGACATCAAGCCACTCTTCTTCAGTAAAGGCCCTGCGCCCTTCAAAAAGAGCCTCCATATCGAGATTCGGCATCTGAATGGGTTTCAATTCTTCCAGCAGGAAAGGAGTTGACTTTGCCCCTTCATCATAAAAATACGTCAGGGTCAGAATGCACCAGATTCCGCCGACCAAAAGCTTCTCATACTTACGGATGGTCTTGCTTGATATCTCTATCCCCTTCACACCCAGGTTGGTAAGGGTTGCCTCATAACGATCCTGTTTTTCATTGAGCTTCACCGTAACCTTATCGATTATCTTGAAGGTCCCTTCCTCTTTGATCTTCGACTTGACCTTTTCCGCTTCATCAGGCCGGACATAGTTCTGCGACAGTATATTCTTAACCCTTTCCAGGCCATGGGCAATTTCATCCTCATCTTCCACGGCACAGTACATGCCGAGGAGATATTCCAGGACATAGACCGGCACGTTACCTCCTTCCTTCAGGAGCTTGGTAAGATCCTTCCGGACCACTCTACCGGCAAAATTGGTATTCAACAGCTTGTCAGTGCTTATCTCCGCTTCCATGGTTCGGCCTTTAAAAATCATTGGCAATTGCGATATCGATTATAACCGGCACCCGGTCATATTCGGTGTCATCTGTATGACGCAACACCAGGGCATACTCTTTTTTATTGTCATAGGATCCTGTCTTCAGCACCAGCCTTACCGACTTCTGTCGTTCATCAAGCGAAGATGAGGTGCTGTCAAATGTTACTGTCTCTTCGTTACTGATCAGATCATTCCCATCCCGCAGGGAAATCTTCAGGGTTAACGGCCTGACCCTGTCTGAAACCGGATCAGTCTGGATAAATTTATAGATCGGTCTGTTGGTCAACAGTTTCTTGTAGGAGCCATAAAGAGAGACACCGACATGACGAACCTCAGACGCTTCAAGGTGTTTCCCCTTCATCTCGGAGATGGAAATTAAGGGAAGAACTGCCTCCTGAAGCATGGCACCACCGTGAAAAAAACGGGCGCCCCCGACGAAGTTGAACCGGTTGGTGCTCTTGGGGAGGAGGAAATACATATCATCCTCTGTTTTAGCCGTAATCTTAGTATTGCCGGAAAAAACATTGCCGTGTTCCTTCTGACCCCCCGGCTGTACCCCCAGGACAAAACGTTTATGTTTTCTTACGGCTCCACTAATATCTGACTGGATACTGCTTTTATCGATCGGTTCCGGCGCCTTTTCCTGGTAAATAAAACCATGATCCGCCGTTATCATCACGTGCGTACCATTTAAGCTGTTGATTATAAAGCTTATCAGGGAATAGAGTTCATTGATTGTTTTTCTCACTGCCTCAAACGTATTGCTTTCAGAGGCGGGTTTGTCTCCAATAGCATCGATATGGTCATGATAGATGTAAATAACCCGGTATGGTTTGACAAATTCCCGCCCCTTGTCCTTACTCATGGCCAGCAATTCTTCAGCCTTTACAGCGCAACCCTCATACCGGGCCAGAATCTGCGACCGCTGTTGAATTGAAGCAGCCGGCTGGCCGTCAACGGTAATTTCGCCGCCTGAAGTAAAAGTCATTTCCCGGTGCGGAAGGAGGGAGGCCATGCCCAGGCCAGTATATCCCGGCAAACTTCCCAGCATTGGTTGAAGATCAGCCTTCAGGCGGTATTTGCTGTTAATGATACCGGCAAGCTCATCCGCTGCTTCATAGCGGAAAGCATCACTTATGATCACAAAAATACGCTTTCTGGCAGATGACTCCAAAACAGGCCTTACGGACTTGTCATAGAAGTCATACTGATTTGTTACCTCTGGTATTTTCCAGCGTTCCAGTAGATTGTCAGGATGTTCGGGCTCAAGGAAATCCCCCCACTTCAGAGACAACTGGGTCATGAACCAGCCACTGTAGACGTCCTCAATCCTGTCCCGGAGTTCTTTTAAAACGTCCCAGCCTCCCAGCTCCGCCTGATCGGCAAGTTCGTTAAAAATTCTGTACCGCTGATCAAAGAGGAAGATTTCCCGAGTATAGGCGGTAAACAGGTCTGCAGCAGATGAACGGCTGAAGCCTCCGTCGTAATCCCGGCGGATTTCCAACAAGTCAATGGCAGTATCCAAGGCCTTATATACGGTCTTATAAAGGTTCCCGGCCTCCTCGCCCATTAAGGCAGTTGTGGCCCAATAGCCGTCAAGCCTCCGCCTGATGATCTCGCGGCACCTGTCAAATCCGTTTTCCGGAAGCCTGATTATCTGGTCCCTGACCGCGCTGATTATCCTCTTCTCCACCGCAGCAAAGGTCATGACCTCAAGCAGGTCTTCTACCTCGAAATCAGTCAGGAATTCCTCTATTTTCAGTTTCCGGGCCATAAAATGGGACACTTCCCTGTAACACTGCAAATAAGCGGTATGGCTGCGCCATCCGGCTAAAAAGACAGATGAATTCATGGCCTGGGAAGCCGTAATCCGGAATTGCGATAACGAGGCAGGGAGATCCGTCTGGATATTATTGGCAAGATCCGTCACAAAGACATGCAGAAGGAAGTTGGTTATCCCCGGCTCTGAGTCCCTGACATAGCCGAAGTGCCGTCCCAGCATTTTCCAGAAGGACGGAGCAAGACCAAGCTTTTCAATCTCCTCCCAGGGCCTTGATGCTTCAGAATCATCGTACTGTCCGGACTTACAGAACGAATTTATCAACTTCATCAGGATGGCGAAGGGCTCCGGTTGTTCGGCACGGACAATTACCGCCAGCATCTTCAGATCAAGGTCATCTTCGTGATCTTCAGCCGTGATCCATTTCTTCAGACGATTCAACCGGTCCTGGTTCCGGAAAAATGTTTTTCGGGCCTGAATATGGGGACGGAGGCTCTGCCTATCAATGTTCAGCTCCTTCAGGATCATGCTGGCGGGATCAGCCCGAAACAATTCACTGTAAAGCTTGATGTCAAACAACCAGTCATCTTCCGGACCAGGTTCAGGATAAGGCGCATAAAGGACATATTTGCCTTCCGGGTCTTCCAGCTCCAGCCTGATCTTAAGCTCCAGGGAACTGAATTCATCCATCCGCAGCAACTTGGCCTCACCCAGGTCAAGCATAGGCAGAATCATGGCGAACTCTTCGTCTTCATCGTACCAGAAGATAATTCGTTTATTCCTCTCATACAGGATCTGGTTTAAGGAGCTATTGATCTGTTTGATATCCATGGTGTCTTTATTTTGATTCTTTCCGCAACAAGGCCCGCCCCTTGTCGGTCAGACTATATTTCTGGAATCGGCTTTGGGGTTTGTCGGGAATAGTGAATTGCACAACACCTCTTTGAACAAGATCACGCATCATATCATTCAAATAACGGGTTGGCTTGGCTTTGCCGAGTTTAAGGGCGATTTCCTTTTTGCTTAGATCGCCGCCTTCCAGATAGTTTAAAACCTTCAGAGCCATTTCCGACTCTACCCCTGACTCTACCCCGGACTCTACCCTTGCTTCTTCATCCTGCTCCCGGACAACGGGCTTCAAGGTCAGAGATACAGCGCTCTCCGCTACTGTCCATTCAGGTTCTGGGTTACTGTTTTCCCGGCACCAGTCAATGATGTTCAGCGTCCCGGTCCCCCATTGTTCAATGATACCCGCCCGGTAAAAGACCGTTAGTCGGATTCGCCCCTGGAGACGAGGTTGGTGAGTTGGGTTATATTCATTAGACCATTCCACCTATGATAAAGCCCGCGATTGCCCCCAAGATGCCGATTACCCCTGTAATCCAGTTAACATAATGTTCCCGACGCCAGTAATACCACTTAAGCTCATCTCGAATTGCTTTTCTGACTTTTTCAAGCCCCTCATGGGTGAAGTACCATAAACCTAAATTATTTCCCTGTTCCCAATAGCCGGTTGGATTTCTATTACTATCATACCTATCTGGCACAGGAACACGGAGACGTCGCGCCTGCCGGATTAATTTTCTGGTGTGAAGTGCATCTAATTCTTCATATATCATTGAAATTTCAGAGTGAGCCAGATGCTCCAATTCCCTTATCTTTTCACGATCTTTTGGTTCGGAGTCTTTTAACTCAGCAATATCTAAACGATAAAGGCTGTCTATCAGATACAACTGCCATGTTAACTTCCAACCTTGGGGGACAGGAAGCTTGCCGATAAATTTAAATATCCATCGTACTGCTACCTTCATCCCTTGCTTCCTGTAACTGCCTTTGTCTCAGCCAGCAGATCACCGAACTTACCGTAATTGACCTTGACTCCGTCGTCCAGATCAAGTGCTATCCGCATGTCCGCATAATGGCGGAGTTTATCATCGAATTCAGCCAATTCTGCCTGCTTCTTTTTCAGGGTCTCCAGTCTCTTCTCTATCTTCCTTTTATCGGAAACAGAGGCAGCGGAGTCTTTTTCCTCTCTCAGGTAATCGATCCGCGCCCGGATATTGCCCTGGAGTGGCGTTACATAAGAACTGCGCATCCGGGAGAGAGTGGATTCATTGTAGCGGTGCAGGTAGACCAGGCATTCAAAGGCCTTGTTTTTGCCGCTGGAAAACAGCCAGTAGATGGGTCTTTTCTTATACATCTTCAGATGATCCTTGAAAAAGGAAGTGCTCAGGTACCGGCGAATAGTGTCTCCTGGTTCTTCATTACGTCTGGTTTTCAAACTGTCCGCCACAAATTGCAGGTTCTCCTCCAGGGCTTCCTCGGGCCAGGCGACTTTCAGGAACTCGATAAAACGGTTGGCGGCATCATCGGCAAACCAGTCCATGTCCATGATAGGTATAATACCGTCATCATCCGCCGGGAATGTTTGATACCTTGAGGGATCAAAACCGGTGTTTCCACTGTGGGCATAGACCAGGCCGGGCTCATCCAGGCTGTAACGTCCCATCATGCAGCCGATGGAGTAGGATATAAGTTCCTTCATGGTATCGGTCTGCAATAATGATTCCAGCTCTTCCTCTGTTTTATTAGCACCATACCGGTAATAGGGGTTACAGGTCAGGGTGATTTCGGAAATGGGAACCTCGGGGGTTAGTTCATCCTGCAGACCGTAAGCTTCGATGAAGATGCGATTATTTTCTTCCTCCAGGCGCTGCATCTCCAGCGTTCTCTCGCGCCAGTGTCTGCGGAGGGTAGTATAGGTGGCTTTGAGGGTTGGTTGATGGTGTTCGTGTTTGAGGAGAGGGAGGATGGTAAAATACCAGGAGGTTTCGTAGGAGTCCCAGTCTCGCCGCTCAGATTCCAATAAATTTGTTACTAAATCTATGATACCTTTTTCACACCAAATTTTTAATGGTATACTTCCTATCGGACCTTCATGAAAGTCTATCGTAGGTGAAATGGCATGTAAAAATGTATTTATCACCTTAGTATTCAGGAGGCCTAATAAATATAAAATTGAATTATTATTGACAGGAAAGCAGACTGACCCTTTAGTCTCAAATAAAAACCCCTCAGGAGAATAACGCACTGAAAAATTGGAACTACTAACAGTTGACCAAGTAATTCCTTCTTTGAAATAAGAATCTTGATTACGAATAACTGAACCTCTAAAAGCCTTCATTTGTTCGCCGTCATTCTTCCAATTAACTATAATTAAGTTATTACCATACCACTTTCTAAATGGACCTCCCTTATTACATGGGAACCATTTCTGCTTACAGGCAATTGCATCGCTTCTATTTTCACAACCAAATCTTATATAAGCTACTGATACTTCATACCAATTACGGAGGAAAGTATCATTATGACCTGTAGCAAAACCTTGACGAGGAATAGCATATTCATTTATTGGAGGATTTTTTGCAAAAATTTCCCTCACCTTACCACTCACCCAATAAGCAATTGGACTCCCGGGAATTTTGTCGAGATCAGCGGCGGAGGCCAAATGAAAACTGGATTTTGAGATACAATTTCTCAATTCTTTCTTTTTTTCTATTTCTGAATTTTCCTCTACAAGACGAACAAATCTGCCCTTAAAATCCTTGTGATGAGCAGCCGAAAGGACAAACGTGGTGGTGGAAACTACCTCGCCCCCGATGCTATCAAAGGCTCGCGGCCCTAAGTGAGCCATAGAAAAAATAGTTTTCTGCTCAAGGATATGATCACGCAGTTTCTCAAAAGAAGACAGAAACATCCAGCTCTGCATGGTGATCATTGCCACATAACCTTTTTCTGACGCAAATCCAAGGTTTCGTTCTATAAACATGGCGAAAAGGTCTGACTTACCGGCAGGGAACCTATTCTTTGCAAAATTCTTCAATTCAGGATTCATCCCCTTATTACCCATATAAGGCGGATTAGTAACCACGCAGTCACATTTCCCGGCAAGCATCATCGCCTGCTTTACTATGGGCTGAAGTATCTGGGCTGCATCACTTGCATACCAGCTATTACTGCTCAATTTCCCCTGAACAACTGCGTTGAACGAATCCAGTTGCTCTGCTATATGTTCCGGTACAGAAATCAGGGAGCCAAAGGTCTTGGCATTCTGAAAGAACCTGATAAACTCCACCAGTCCATTCTGGTCTACATCGATCCCTTCTGAGATCTTTTTGGCCAGATCATCAGCATCCAGAGAGGCAGTGCTCTGGATGGACATGATGTTGAGTTCCAGATCACCCTCTTTCAGGATCCGCCTATCATCGGCCCGTGCCCGCATTAAGACGGCAAAACCTGCCAGTTGGGCGGCCCGGTCATCAATATCCAGGCCGTAAAGATTATTTTCCAGAATCAGCCTGGGAATCTCCCGGGTCCGGTAGCCCCGTTCCAGGTAAATCTCCTTTAACAGGTCATAGGCCTCCACCAGGATATGGCCCGAGCCGCAGGCCGGATCCATAAAGGTGATCTTTTCCGGATTAAGTTCCCGGGGAGTGATCTCAGCCAGTTTCTCTTCCACCTCCGGCTCCTGTTCCGCTGGTTCTATGTAATACTCCATCTTTTCCCGGAGGGGGGAGTCCGGATAAGTGGCCAGCCACATCCTGCCCAGGGTATTCTGGACCATGTACTTGACGATCCAGTTGGGGGTAAAGAGCTGGGTGGCGGCCGGGATGTCCTGGCTTGGCACCACCTTGCCCATAACCTGGCTCTTGCGTTCGGAAATATAAAACTGGTAGATCCAGCCGATGATCTCCACATCCTGCCAGTCTTCTTCCGGGATCTCGGTGACCAGTTTGCGGATGGGGGAATCGGTGTGAAGGAGGTTGTCCGGCAGCAGCAGTTCGGTCTCACTGTCTATGGAATCAAACAGAAAAGGCATGGACTTGTACAGTTCATGGCACTGGGCAATGAGTAAAAGGCGGTACAGTTCGTTGTCCCGGTCTCCGGCCAGACGAAGCCGTACCACTTCCTCTTTATCCAGGCCCGGCAGATCAAGGTCTGTAGCATGTTCGAGGATTTCAGGGTAAAAGGTGACCGCGGATTGATCCGGGTTGCCAAGTACCCGGAAACCGTGGCCCAGAAAATCGTGCAGTTCCATATAACGGATTGCCACCAGGCGGTTGAACCAGGTGTAGGCTGCCGCCCGCATGGTCATTTCAAAGCCGTTTTTTTCAATCCGCTCAACCAGCTGCTCCCGGAGGCGGCCTTCTTTGTAGGAAAAAACCCGGTCCCCAACAATCGCCACATCCCCCTTGAACTCCAGAGGATCTACCTGGTCATCACCGAGTATACCGTAATAGTTGGCCCGTTCGGTAACCGCCTTGAGAAAATCCCTGCGGGCCTGGGTGGCGTAAGATTGAATCCTGGAGGTATTCATAATAATCTTCCCTGGAATTTGTTACAGAATGCTATGATATCTTGACCCGGTAATTTTCTTTTATCGCCTTGATGATGGACGCACGGAGAGTATCGACGAATTCTTCGGCCTCTTCCTCGGTATCAAGGTAGATTTTCCGGTTTAAGGCGGCGGGCTTCACCGTCCTGGTTTCCCTGGCTGGCCTCTTCTCTGCTTCTTCAGGTTCGAGATGCTCCTCAATCTTTATCAGGGCTTCTTCATAAGCCTCCTGGGCTTCGGAGACATTATAGGTAATAACCTGTGGTATACTGTATTCGTTCTCCACCTTTTTCTTGATCTGCTGGATGGGATAGAGAATCTCGTTTCGCAGATCCTCCCCGGCATTATGCTGGTCCAACAGCCCGGTCAGTTTATTTATTCTTGACTCAATATCATCGGTGGCAGAGGCCCTGCTCTTTTCGATCAATTCGTTATTTACCGTCTCAACCCGGGAAATAAGCATGTCGATTTCCTTGAGCATATTGTAAGGATGAGGATGCCGGTATATCTCGATCATCCTGTTTAAGGCCCTGGCTGCCTCCGGGTCTTTTTCTATCTGGGACTGATTGGGCTTAAAGCGGCTCAGGGCTTCTTGAAGCCTGTCCCAGATGGGGCGTTGATTGGTATAGAAATCTGTTAGCAGGTCAAGATCCTCCGCCGTATCCTGCAGATCGTCTTTCCTGGCATTAAATGCCTTGATCCTTTCAAAGGAATCATGCTTTTTGGCAAGATCTCTGACAACCTCAAGGCCTGTGTCGATCTCTTCTTTGCCGGGATAATTGCCGGTATCAGCCAGAGGCTTGATCTTTTCCAGATGCTTCTGCCAGTCTGTCAGTCCATCCCTGATATAAGCGCCCAACTGCTCAGGATTATCTGGTGGCATTTTGCCGAAGAGCTCTTTGACCAGGGTTTTCGCCTGGTCAATCTCCTTCTTGTCCGGCAGTGATTTTTTAATAATTTTCACGTTCTTCCAATTACGGGTCTTGGTAAGAAGATCAGCAGCTTCTTCAGGCTTGATCTTTGAGCCTTCAGCCACCAGGGCAATCCGCTGCCCCATAAACATTTTGGCAATAAGAATTATGACCTGAAATTCTCCCCAGCCATAAGGACGCTTGGAAAAGTGAGAAACTAAGTCACTTAAGATCACCGGGTGGTTTATGGTCGTTTTGTCAGTTATGTATGCCATGACTTCCCGAATATCGGCAGGCTCCTGCTCGTTTAACTCCTGGGCAATCTGGTGCCCGGCCACATCTCCGGCCGAAAGGATATGGCGGATCTCTTCCACCGGGTTGTCGGCAATATTAGACAGGTAACCGAACTTACTGAAGACGTTTTTTACCAGGTAATCAAGCCCCTCTTTAATTGTCTGCGGCGTGGATGTGGCATTGATATCAAGCTGTTTTCCCAGGGCGTAATATTCGGCCTCCATCAACAGGTTGTTGACTCGTTCAACCAGACGCTCTTTCCGTTCCCGGTTTTCCTCAGAGCGATGTCTGAGGATCTGCTTTAAACTGGTAGAAGCAGAAGCATCACTTTTGTCCCGGATATACTTGTTAACCTGGAGATAGAGGCGAAGTTCTCTGACCATGGAAGAATTTTCACCCATTTTTATGATCAGGTTGGCATCATTATTTGAACTGTACAGAGTGCATTTGCCAGGGGAAAACTGATCGTACTCTTCATGCAGAGGACTGATGATCTCAACCCCCAGCTCATTGTCCAACGGGTTGCCCCAATATTTGCCGTCACAGATCCGATTTAAAGGATAATCACGGTTATAAGCCGCGTACTTATGCTTGGTTTTGTTTTTCAGGATGTCATCAAAGATGATATCACCCAGGAGCTGGGTTTCGGCAGAGGCCGAAGTCTCAATCTTTTCAATCTCCCGGGAGACTTCCTGCTCTTCATTGGTGAGGAAGAAGTACAAATAACCGTTCCGATTAATCAGGTACTGCTTTTCCAGGCGGCCCAGGGCCTTTTCTATTCTGCTTTTCAGCTCGATCCGGTCTGTATCCGCCTCCTTGATGCACAGGGTCACCAGGTTTTCCAGATTGGGTTTGATGATATCTATGTACCTGATGAGGAACAGGGTTTGCAGGATCAGGATATCAAAAGGAGCTTTCAGTTCTTCATTGTCACCGGCCTGCTCAATGCTGCGTTTGACAGCGGTATCCAGAAAGCTCTCAATGCAGGGGTAAAACTCGTACAGGGGAACCAGAACGCCTACATCCCGGGAGCCAAGATTTGTCGCAGCTGATTGAAAGGCATCAAGCATAGACCTTTCCCCCCGGCTTAAATGGAGTCCGGTCGCCCCTGCCTTGCGGATGGATTCAAAAATTTTCTGAACCAGCTGGAAATGATAGGGAATGAACGGGTAATTCTCCACAAAATCCTGCGGATCTGAGTAATTCTTCAGGGTTCCGCTGTCTGCAGTAAAACTGAGCTGGTTTTTCAGAATATCGCCTTTCTGATCGTACAACTGCCTCAGTTCAGGCACGGCTGCTTCATCTTTTTCCAGAAGCCTGGCCTGGATTACTTCATCAGTGTTGGCACTGGAAAGCGACAGTCTGGTGTGGAAGCGGCCCTGAATCTTGGAGAAGTCATTGGCCTTTGCCGACTTGATATCGCCTATGACAGTATCGATATCTTCCTGGGAAGTCACCAGTATCCAGGCCCTGCCGTTACACAGCCGGCCGATATCTTCCACCAGGGTCTGGAGATTGAGCATCAGGCGGGAGTTATTGCCGATAAACTGCCCGATTTCATCCACCAGAAAGACAACCCGGTGGTTTCGGCTGGAGGAGTCCAGATATTCCTTTACCCGTTTAGCAAAATTTTCAATCGATACAATAAGATCCTGCTCGGTCCTTTCAAACCATTGCCCGGCAGCCTCTTGGCTCTTGCCCAGCACACTTGCCAGGGCTTCGGTAATTTCATCCTGAAGAAGACTGTAGGCATCCCGCTCATCTTCCCAGGGACTGCCGTAGATTTCCCGGAACTTATCCTTAAAAGCCCCATACTTCCCTTTCTTGTCAAGATAGCGTTCCAGCTCGGCGAGATGCAGGGACTGGCTGCAGTAGCCGAGATTTTCGTTAAATACCCGCCAGAATACGGACAGCAGCGATGTTGTGTCGTCACTTACATCCGCCCTGCTGTCAATGTTGAACAGGATGACGGTCGTATCGAAATCAGCGGTTCGCTGCAGGTCACCAAGCATCAGGGGATCTGACATCTTGTTTTTAAAAAAGGATATGGCCTCCTTTTCCTCGCCTGTGCGGGGGTGGATGGTTTTCCGGTTGGCCAGCAGGTAAGAAAGGATCTTGATGAAGTGTGACTTACCAGAGCCGAAGAAGCCCGAGATCCAGACTCCCATGCGGGAAGCAATGACAGGATCACCCGGGTTATCTACTCCGGCGAGATAGGCTGACAGGAACTTACGAAGGTGCCTGTTCAATTCATCGGTAATTACATATTCGTCCAGTTCCTGCCATATTACCGCTTCATCAAGCTGATCGGCTTTAACCACGCCGTTGATGGGGCGAGAAATGTCCTTCTTGAAAATTTCCTTAATCTGCATGGTGGTATCCTTCGTCGATCTTAATACAATACATACGACCCTTTCTTCAGGCGACCAGCCGGAAGGCGCGATAGTAGTTGGACTCCTTTAACTTACCGAACAACTGTAGTCCCTGGCCTGTATAGACACCAGGGTAAAACAGAACCACTGGCGTGTCCCCCATCCTGGAATGGAGGTTATTGAGTAGTTTGTGGCTTCTCAGTATGGGATAAGCATTACCGACCCCGGAGATCAGGATAACATCCTGGCTGTCCGGCTCCGCTGTCTTGACGAAAAAATCGGCGATTTGCAGGGGATCCAGTGGCCCCTTAAGGGAACTGAGCAGCTTCCTGTCTCCGTGTTTCTTCTGCATGGCAATAGCCCGATCCAGCAGATTACGGGATTTCAAGTAATCAACTATCATTGCAAAGAGATTTATATGAGCAACCCTGAGGTCTGGGTTCTTTTTGGCAAGCTTGCGGAGGATGAACTGAATATGTGCCCTGACCTCCAGTTCGTATTGCGGCGGGTAGTCGAAGATATAAAACCCGATTTCGTTGCCCAGCCCTTTGTTCTGAAGCAACTCGTCAGACATTAAGCGGTCCATAATTTTATCCAGGCGGGCTTGAAAGGCTTTCATTGACAATCCTTTAAATTATTGGGTCACTTCCATGCAGCGCAAAATATCAGTCTCATTATGATCAACAAGATACTTCCGGATTTCAGGAATAACAGATACCGGCTGTAAGTTCAGCGTTTTTGTGCCGTCAACATACCCTGCCTCAGCTAAGATGCGGAAAACGACCTGTTTAAGCTTCTTACGTGTAGATTCCGACCACTGATCGAGACTGGGCTGGACCTGGGTGCAGTTCTTTAAATAATCCCTCCAGTCCCTGGTCGAGAGTTTGGTGTTGAATGTCTGCCAGTGCTGGCGAATCACTTGGTCCATGAAGTCAGCCAGCAGTCGGCTGTGTTTAATAGCAGCAGCAAGAACTGCCTGAGTTGTGACATCGGCAGATCCGTTTACTATGATTTCCCAGAGTGCCGGGGACATCAGAGACAGCCGGGCCTTTATCAGACGGGCTTGTCTTTTTGCTGCTACCGGGGAACGTTTCTGTAAGACATTATCAACGACTATAGCTTGACGCCACCTGCCCTGGTCACACTGGTCTAACAGCAACCGGGCAATCTCCCGGCTCTCCGCAACAAGGAGAGATCCGGCTACAATGTCACCGGTGTACCGGTTTCTTGTACTGTGCATAAAAGTTCTGGCTCTTTCCGATTTGACACCCACTTGACAAAGAAATATTATTTTACTATGAACAAACAGTTCATGGTGGCTCATGTATTGAACGATAAAAAAATTATAGGCTTAAGATTGTCATTTACGAAAGTGACGAGATAGCGCCAGACTGTAAGACAACGGACCTTAAAAATTCCAAGCAATAATCCACAATTGTCCCTACTGTACCCTCGAATAACAAAAAAATAAAGTCCACCTCTTATAATAGATAGAGCGATTTATTGAATATCGAAAATACCAACCTTTTATTGCAGTATATTTTAGCTTTGGCTGGTCAGGCTGAAGAATGGGAGCAGAGACAACTACTCCCGATTCATCTGCTTAAATATACCTACCTGGCTGATCTGGCATGGGCCAAACAACATGACGGGGAAACTTACTCCGGCACTCCCTGGATTTTCTGGTCTTTTGGTCCTTATTCTAATGAATTATTCACTCAGATTGATCCTGCCCTATCTGCTATCCATGCTACGGCTAATGAGTTCAGCAGTAAGTATAAGGAAAAATCCGTATCTTGGTTTATTCGCGATGAACAACTCCTGGAAGAGCTCGAGAAAAAGCTACCCTTCACAATAACAAGCACCGTCAACCAGGCCTTCAAAAAACACGGTACCGCCACATACGATCTTCTCCATGAAGTTTATCACACCCATCCTATACTAAATGCAGCTCCAGGTGAGAAGCTTGTGTTCACCCCGAAACAAACTCCTTCAAAAGACCTACCGGCCTCTCCTGCTCTTACAGGTCGTCAGAAGAAAAAGAGGAAACAGGCATTCCGAGAGGCAAAGAAAAAATTTCGGGAGAAGATGAATCGTAAGCTTGAGAAACTTGCCGTAACCGAGCCCTCCCCTCCACCTCGTTATGATGAAGTATTTGAAGAGGCTATTGACTGTCTGGTAGTTAGGGAAAAAGAAGAAATAGAGGAAGGAAAGTATGTACTGATAATTGACCAATCAGTATGGAAATCAGGGAGCAGGATGGACCCGGATGTATCCTGACGAGTGTATTCAGTCATTAAATGAGTATCCTTGGTGGGAAGAAGACCAAGGTAAAGATTACTGCCGCGGCAGACTCTGCTATGCTCATGTTCCTCACGTAGTTCAAACCCCTCTAACCTTGCATCCGGAAGCTCGTTCCGAGGACACGAATCACAGAGAAGTTGATGCCAGTATCGAACAAATGCGCATTAGCCAAAAGAAGCGGATCAAAGCATTACCTCTTGCAGGCCTTCCGCTTCATCATAATGAGCTGTATACCGTCTATAAGGCCAAGGTCAGGCCATGTTTAATAATAGGGGACGGTTGGGATAACTTACCTGAACAATTTACTAAAAATCGGCCTGGCTGGCAACGTACCCCAATAATTACAGTTATTCCCTATTATGGGATTGAAAAAGACGGCTCCCGGGCCGCGTTTCCTCCTGCATTTATTGAAAGAGTCCGTCATTGTGAATATCCCCAATTTTTTTGGGACATTCTTCCCACTAACAAGAAAGAATCATTACTGATTTTATCTCATTTACAACCAGTTGGCCGGCATCATGACTCTATAGAATTGACACCTCATCGGTTACATGAATCTGCCTTAGTTGTCATGGATGAATACTTGCGCTGGTCATTGGGGCATAAACGCCAAGAAGATGATTTTATTTCTCTCTTTAAAGGTATCTTAACGGCCTGAGATAATAAATAGAAAACCAGCTGGGAGAAGTACCCATCAGTCCATGGCTAATTCCAAGAAAATCTATGCCTACAGAAAGCGGGTACAAAAGTGGGTATTTAAAAAATATAACAAAAATATAATGCAAAATACTACAATATAAACAGATATTTAATTAAAAATATTCGGCTCCGGCCTTCGCACCATTTTTCTTAATAAAAATCAATTGCTCCATAAATCTGTCCGGATGTCTCCAATCCGCATGATTATGGGGCTTTTTTTTTGATTTTTTCCTTTCACCTTGTACCTTGAAACTTGAAAATCCTGGTAGGTATCTCTACCAAATTTGGTAGCGATATCTACCAAATTTGGTAAGATGACGGTCTATGAAACAAATAAACCGTGATTTCACAGAGATCCTGCGTAAGCGCCTTAGTACCGCATTGAATTTTATGCAGGTTGTCCTTGGTCCCCGGCAGGTTGGCAAGACCACGGGCCTGCAGCAGATTATCGAAGAATGGAACGGGCCCTCCCTCATGGTAACCGCGGACGAGGTGGCCGCGCCCAGCGCCGACTGGCTTACAGTGCAATGGCACAGAGCGCGGCATCTCGGGGATAATACTCTCTTTGTTATCGATGAAGTCCAGAAAATCCCGCAGTGGAGTTCGACAATAAAATACCTTTTCGATCAGGACCGGGGCCTGCGAAAACTGAAGGTCGTCCTCCTCGGCTCAGCGAGCCTTTCCTTGCAGCAGGGTCTGTCCGAAAGCCTTGCCGGCCGGTATGAAGTGATTCCGGCGCATCATTGGAACCTGTCTGAATGCGGCAATGCCTTTGGGTGGACACTCGACGAGTTTCTCATGTTCGGCGGCTATCCTGCCGCTTCGCAACTCGTCGAGGATGTGGAACGATGGCAGTCCTTTCTCAAAAATGCCATTATTGAGCCTGTTTTGATCAAAGACATTCTCGGCCTGACCACAGTGGGCAAACCCGCCCTGTTTCGCCAGGTATTTGAATTGGCCATGGCCTACCCGGCCCAGGAAATATCGTACCAGAAACTCCTGGGCCAGCTTCAGGAAAGCGGCAATGTCACCACGATAAAGCATTATCTTGAGTTACTTGAAGGAGCATTTCTGCTGAAAACACTGCAGAAATATTCCGGCTCGGCAGTGCGCAAGAAAGGGACGAGCCCCAAGATATTGCCCCTCAACACCGCGCTAATTCATGCCTTCAGAAATCCCCATGATATTGGAACTGATCCAGATTGGCGGGGTCGGGTGTTCGAAGCCGCGGCAGGTGCGGCCCTGGCCCGTTCGGGTGGGGAGCTTTTTTACTGGAGAGAGGGCAGATTCGAAGTGGATTTCGTCCTGAAGCTGGAAGGCAAACTTTTTGCCGTGGAGATAAAATCCGGACGAAAACGCGCTTCCAGGGGCATGGAAAAATTCCTTTCAAGGTATCCGGAGTGCATTCCGTTGCTCATTGATTACGAAAATGGAGAAAATCTCCTGCGGACCAATAAAATAACCGCCTCGGATCTCCTGAATCTGCAATAGAGAATCTCAACAAAAACTATGGACAAGTGGGGCGGGCAAAGCCAAGCCTGGGAAAAAGACTTGGGCATCGACGAATTTACACTAAGGGCCGAGGTTCAAGGGACAAGTAAGTAATGGATATCGGTTATATCGGCCATGAAACCGGAAGATCGTGGCTCAGCGAGGCCGAGGAAATCTCCAAGATGCTCTACGGCCTCATCAAAAAACATCCGCCTCCGAACTTAACTTGCCCCTTGCCCCTTGAACCTAATTTTCCCTTGACCTTCCTACACTTATTGAATATAGGTACACGTGCGTTCAAAACTGAATGCTCTCCATTTTCATCCATCCCACATTACCAAATTACTCCTGTAAGGAGCAGCCGGTTTTAAAACCTTCTGCCCCCGAAAGGGACGAAGTGCGCCGCGATTTACCGGGATGCTCCACGACCTCATCAAAAACATCCGCCCCCGCACTTAACTTGAACCTTTGTACCTTGAAACTGTTTCCTTGAACCTGCCTGACGCCATTGTTTTATGACTCGTTTTATAATAAAATAAATTTGAATACAAAACATCGTTGATACCCCCACAATCTCTGCCTGAGAGGTGAGAAATGAAAAATATTAAGTATATTGTATATAAGGAAGGAGAATATTACGTGTCTCAGTGTCTTAACGTAGATGTTTCCAGTTTTGGAAAGACCATAGAAGAAGCCATTGCGTCTTTGAAGGAAGCAGTTTCATTATATTTTGAGGATGAAAAAGATAACGGGGAGTATCAAGTTATTGGCGAGACCCTTTTAGGGGAAGATGTTATCAATGCCTAACTTACTTTCTTCACAAGAAATAATTAAGGTTTTACAATAAAACGGATTTTAACCAATAATTCCAAAGGATTCAAATAAACCGCTTTTCTACAATGGTCGCGGCTACTTAAGACAGAAAATCATTTTATATCTTGCCAGGATTTACTGAGAACTCACTTAACACTTAAAACTTAAACCATCCGCCTCCGCACTTAACTTGAACCTTTCACCTTGTACCTTGAAACTTGTTCCTTGAAAGAAACCCACTTTGAAATCCTCCGGCTGCTCGAGACCGAACCGGACATCTCCCAGAAGGAACTGGCCAGAAGGCTGGGCATCAGCGCCGGCAAAACCAACTACTGCCTCAAGGCCCTGGTCCGGAAAGGCCTGGTCAAAGCGGAAAACTTTCATAAAAATTCCAATAAGAGTAAATACATCTACATCCTCACTCCCAAGGGCATCGAAGAAAAGGCCAAGGTCACCTGCCGCTTCCTGCGCCACAAAATGGAAGAGTACGAAAGACTGAAAAAGGAGATCAAGGAGCTCAAAAAAGAGGTATCGACGAATTCAGAGTAAGGTAAATGGTGGCACATACACGCTGCAAGAGCCGCTTGCCGGTTACGGCGCTGTGGGGTCGGTCGACAATATATGTTTTTTGATATGTCTATGATATTTGCTAAAATCGACATATTTTCTTGACATGTCGATAGCGTCGACATAAGAATCTGGACATGTTGATAATTAGCCTGATGGTAAACATATGACTGGTTTTCACCCAGACAAACCATACAACCAATTGCCTCTGC
>JBKHJR010000091.1:0-5749 GCA_046537975.1 Desulfurivibrionaceae bacterium | reverse complement strand
GTCCTTGACCTCAGGGAAAAGCGATCTGAGAGAATCGTTTAGTATTCCGTTATAATTGGCCCATTTAAGATCACCACCGGCGAACTTCTCTTGGTCAAAGTGGACAGGGAGCTTGATATAGGTCAACTGAAATCCGCCCCAGCCCCTGACGCATATAGCCGTTAAGAGAAAGGCGAGGAAGGATAGGGCCAGAATAACGGAAAAGAGGCCCAGCCGGCGAAAACGCCTCTCCCCCCTGTGGCGCTGGCTAAGTCTTTTTTCTATATGATTTTGTTTTTCCTTATTCATACTGTTCCCGGTACCTACGGACAATAATCAAAGCAATAAGATTTAAAAACAGGGTGACGACGAAAAGAAGCAGCGCCAAAGCAAAGGCAGCCAAAGTCTTGGCGCTGTCAAATTCCTGATCGCCGGTGAGCAGGGATACAATCTGTACGGTCACCGTAGTCACAGATTCCAGGGGGTTGGCAGTCAGATTGGCAGACAGACCGGCCGCCATAACCACAATCATGGTCTCGCCTATGGCCCTGGAGACTGCAAGCATCCCGCCTCCAACAATACCTGGCAGGGCGGCAGGCAAAACCACTTGGCGAATAGTCTCGGCCTTGGTGGCCCCCAGCCCGTAAGCCCCTTCTCTCATAGCCCTGGGGACAGCATGAATGACATCATCGGAAAGTGAAGAGACAAAAGGAATGATCATGATTCCCATAACCACGCCTGCGGCCAGAGCACTCTCAGAAGAAACCCCGATTCCCAACGCTTCTCCGGCTTGCCGGATCAACGGAGCCATGGTGATAGCTGCAAAAAAACCATAGACAACGGTGGGCACACCAGCCAGAATCTCCAGAAGCGGTTTGGTGACCGCCCTGAATTTTTTGCTGGCATACTCTGAAAGATAGATCGCAGACATCAGGCCCACCGGGAAGGCCACCAGCATGGCAATAACGGTAATCATAATCGTGCCGGCAAATACCGGGATGACCCCGAAAGCTCCGGAGGAAGCAACCTGATCAGGGCGAATAGCGGTCTGGGGGCTCCATTTCAAACCAAACAGGAATTCCAGGGGACCAACCATCTTGAAAAAACGCAGGGCCTCAAAAAGTACAGACAGGACAATGCCTATGGTGGTAAGAATAGCAATGATGGAACAGGTGAAAAGAAGGATGCGGATAAGCTTTTCCACCTTATGCCGGGCATTGACCCCGGGTTTAAGGCGGCTCAGGCCAAGTACTGCTCCAACAAGAACAAAAACCAGAAGAACTGCCCCTTTAAGCCAGGCCGCCATATTCTTGACCTTCATGTCCAGCTGTTCCCGGCTCATATCCTGGAATTCCGCAGGCAGTTCCCTGACCAGGAGTTCTTCCAAAATCAGAGGCTCTATAAATTGCCAGACAAATAAAAAGAGCAGGGCTGGTAAACCGCACCACAAGGCTACCAAGATCCCGTAATACACAGGGGTAGACTGTAGTCCGCTCCCGGTCGCAAACAGCCTCCCCATTTTACGGCGGCCATAGAAGAAAGCGAAAGCAGCCAGAATAAAAAGGCAAATGATAATTAGAAATCCTGACATAATGGCTTATCAAGCAGCTTAGGGATGATCTCCCCTGATTATTTCCCCCTCCACCAAGTAGATAACCTCTTCCGCTATATTGATTGAGCGGTCACCGATCCTTTCCAGATGACGGGCCAGGAGAAACATGTTAAGGAGGCAGTCAGAGTGTTCACCTTCACCTGGTGGTTGGTCCAGGCTCTTTCTAATTTTCCGGTAGGCCTCTTTTTGGAGGTCATCAACTTCATCATCCAGAATAAATACCTGATGAGCCAATTCCGCATTATCCTCAACCAAGGCATTCAGGCTCATCTTTAACATATTGATAACCTTATCAGCCATATCCTGAAAATCTATACTGCTGCAGACAATATCGGCGT
Organism: Desulfurivibrionaceae bacterium; assembly: GCA_046537975.1. Taxonomy (GTDB): domain Bacteria; phylum Desulfobacterota; class Desulfobulbia; order Desulfobulbales; family SURF-16; genus JAWLDV01. The sequence continues at coordinate 3,820 of JBKHJR010000091.1, read as the reverse complement.
CCCTGATAATGGTCCTGACCCGCTTGGCGATCTTGACAGCATAATCGGCGATCCGCTCCACCTCATTGTTTACTTTAATGACGGTGATAATAAAACGGAGATCGCGCGCCACCGGCTGATGAAGAGCCAGAATTTTCAGGCACTCCTCTTCCAGCTCAATCTCTTTTTCATCAATTTCATGATCAGAGTTTATTATATAATCTATCAGCTCCTGATCCCTGGTCTGAATAACAGAGCAGGCCTTTTTTACCCGGTCCTCCACCATGGCTCCCAGGTCTAAAAACTCCTGCCTGACTTTTGCAAGCTCCCTGTGCAGATGCATTTGTCTTCCTCAGCTATTTATTCTGTCAGACTAAATAGAGACTTATTTATATATCTTGAGAGTCTCCCTCCACCACAAGCAGTCCCTCCCGGCCGGGGTAAGGGTAATAAAATCAGGCCATCATTTAAATGGTACGGCAACTGATTAAACCCTGAACCAAGTCAATATCGTTGCCCCTTTATTAACAAGTTTACTTTAATAAAACAACAGCAGCAGCAAGTATTTTTTAAAAATCATTTTGAGAATTAAGCAAATGGAGGAGAAGCTGCCGGCTCGATTTCTTTTTGGCTTTAACAGATATATTATGGAGGAAATTCCGGAGAATTATGATCGTTATCGCCATTATCATCAAGGCAGTCCCGGTACCGGCAGGGATTGCCTATTATTCGTGATAACTGAAAATCCTGTAGCCTTTTTTTGGCAGAATACATCACGCTTGGCCTCAAGATTACCAAGATAGAGACAATCCCGAAGTCCCAGAAAAATTCTGGCCAAGGCTCTGGTTATTTTTCTGGTAACAAAAGTTCGAACCGAATCGGCAATTCATGATTGAAAAGAATGCCTTGCAGGCATCATTCCATAGGCCTCCCGTAATTGACCACCATCCAGTAAGATTAGAGTTTGGCTGCACTCTATGGTGAAAGAGGGTAAAAAGGGGTTTCTTCGGCTTGGGGGATTTCCCGGGCATTGCCGAAAAGTTCGGAAGTGGAGGCCTGATATAACCCGGTTTTTCCCCGTAAGACCCAGCATCCATACAGCTGCAGAGTGCCCAGGGCATCGGAATTGGCTGTATATTCCGGCTCTTCAAAAGATACGGCGACATGAGACTGAGCGGCCGGATTATATATCTCATCAGGCTGGACTCTTTCTTATGGTACGAATAAGACTGGAGGAATCGGTGAGATCTCCATGATGGAGGATAAAATTACGATCTTTTTCATGGGGATCCTGGTAAAGATGATCTATGAGATCGGTATTGAAAAGCGATGTACGTCTCTTTATGCCATGAACCTCGTAACCCTACCAAGCAGAAGCTCAGCCAGATAGGCGCCATCCTGCCCGGTTATGCCGGTCATAAGCGCTTTCTTTTCATTATTATTCAGATCAATATTGGTCCCCGGCTCATTACTGCATGCAGGTATCCACTAGTTTGTAAATCTAAGCTTAAAACTCAGTTAACTCCCCAATGGTATTAGCTTTTTGCCATATTGTCAGGATTTATTTTTTCTTTTATTTGCTGAAGTTCGTCAAGGGCCCGGGAATTATTGGGGTCTCTGTCCAGTATTTTCCGGCAATACTCTTCAGCTTTGTCCCACTCTTCCCTTACCCGGTATACCCTGACGAGACCCAGCAGAGAAAAAGAATCAAGGCCGATCTCGAGACTGCGCTTATAGTAGTATTCAGCCTCTTCATACTCGCCCAGTATAAAAAGGGCATCACCTATCCTGGAGAGAAGATTCTGATTTTCCGGTTCTTTTTCCAGAATTTTCAGCCAGTAGTCCACTGCCACCCGATATTTCTTGAGCCCCCGCTGGGCATCTCCCATACCATACAGGGCAAAAATATTGTTAGGTTCTTTTTCCAGTGCTTTTCCGTAATAATATACAGCCTGTTCATATTCCCGGCGGCGGCGATAAATATTGCCGGTCATGGTCAAGACAGCAATATAGCTGTCATCTAATTCCAGGAACCTCTCAAAATAGTAAAGAGCGTTTTTATTATCATTCTTCTTATAATATAGGTTGCCAATACCCCGTAAAGCGAATTTGTCTTTTTCATCTATAGAAAGGGCCTTAAGGTACATATCTTCCGCTTTATTAAAATCACCTATCTTCACGAATGAATCAGCAAGACGGGTAACAACATGGATGTCATCGGGATTATTCTCTAAATAGGTCTGCCAGTAAGGAATGGACTTGTCCAGTTTATTCATGCCGCGATAGGCATCACCAATACCACGAAGGGCAAACATATTCGAAGGGTCGATATCAAGGGTCTTTTGATAGTAGCTTATAGCCTTGGCATATTTTTTGGTTTCCCGGTAAATATCCCCGAGTCCTACAAGAATGTAGGAATTCTGCGGCTCCCCTTTCAGGGCCTCCTGGAAGACTTTCTCAGCTTCCGGATAACGCTGCCGTTTCAACAACTCCACACCCCTGCGGGACATTTCAATGACTTCTCCGGAGTCAACCGTTTCTTCCCCCAGGGCCCAGGCCAGATACTCCGGGAGGACATTTTCCACCGCCACTGTCAGCCATTGCGGCACGTCATAGGGATGGTTCTCTTTGAGCCATGACTCTACCTGCTCGGACTGAGAAGCAAGAAACTTGAAAGTAATCCTGTACTCTTCATGATTTGCGACCTCATTGTTCAAGACCAGAAAGGAATTAATAGGCCCTTCTACCTGAACACAGGTGGCAATCCCAGCTTGGACGCACTTTTTGGCCAAATTTTCAGCTTCCCCATAAGTCGGAATTGTAGTCCAGCCTATTTCCATCTTATGCATACCCATCATAAGACCTCATTTTTTTTTATTTAGAGTCAATTCTTCAATTAAGCCTGAATTCACCAAAGAATATTTCCACTTATCAAAATTAATCACTCGACCCGCAATTATTGCTTGAACTTCCCGTTATAATTCTCTATATGAATCCGTGGCAACTACCGCGAAGACATTTTCGAAAAATCTCCAACCATAAGAAATAATCTCATTATACCTGCCAGCAGGGCCAGCCGATTACGGCGCAGATCTTCGTCCTCCGTCATAACCATAACTTCATCAAAAAAGACATCAATAGGTTCTTTCATCTCCAGGATCTTTTCCATGGCTTCCAGAAATTCCTCTCGGGCTACCAAGGGATCCACTTCAGCCTTGATATGCTTATATTTGTCATAGAGGTTTTTCTCCGCCTCTTCCTGAAACAACTCCGGGTTGATCTCTTCCGGCTTCTGATCTCCGGTAATATTGATCAGTCGCTTGAATGAGCCAGCCAGGAGGTCAAAAGTTTCCCTGCTGCTTATAGTCAGCAACGAATCAATCCGTTTCCGAATCGAGATTACATCATCAAAACCCACCGAGGTAACTGCCTGAACTGCTTCGGAAGGCACCCCTCTATTGATCAGATCATATATAAACCGGCCCTTGATAAAATCAATCAAGTCCTCAGCCGCCTCTTCCTTGGGTCGCGTCAACTTATCCCCGTAAAGGGCAAGGGCATCATGGACACACTCCCGCAGGGAAACAGACATATTATACCCGGAGATAATATGAAGAAGGGCCAGGACATGTCTTCTCAGGCCGTAAGGATCAGCAGTACCGGTAGGTTTCTCTCCTATGCCGAAACAACCCGCCAGAGTATCAAATCTGTCCGCCAGACTTACCAGAGCGCCAGCAACAGTTTTCGGGAGATCACCTACCGCCTTTACCGGCAGATAATGATCAGCAATAGCTTGAGCTACATCATGATTTTCACCGTCGGCCAGAGCATAGTACTTGCC